>CANLFK010000089.1 GCA_947489925.1 Candidatus Caenarcanales bacterium | reverse complement strand
TTTAGGAATTGACTTTGAAGAAAAAGCATTTTACGATATTTTGAAAGCTTTAGCCGTTAAATATGATTTCAGTTATCCAAATGATAAATTAATACAACTGGCTCAGAAAGTCAAAACAGTAGTGGACGACAAAGCAAAATACACCGATTGGAGTAAACGAGATGATATTAAAGCAGAACTTAAAGTAGACCTCATAATTCTCTTAGCTGAAAACGATTATCCACCAGTCGATAGAGACGAAGTGTATAAAGAGATTTTTGAACAGGCAGAGAATTTTAAGAAGTATAATAATTAATTATATTTAGGTTAAGTTTTTGTTAATATTATAATTACTTATTTAATCTGTCTTTAATATATTTTAAAGCTTAGATTTTCTTTTCTTTTTTGTTTATTATTTCGCTTAATTCTTCTTTTTTAATAAATGCAAATAAAAAGTCGTCATCATGCAGAAAAAAAAATATTCGTTTACTCAAAAACGGCGTCTAATAATATTGACTATCAAAAGAAATTAAAAGCACATAATTTTTATCCAAATGATCCAGCAAAAAATGAACAAGCCCAAAGCGAAGCGGAAAAGATTTTTAAAGACCAAGAATTTCCGCTCGGATTAACTAAACCATTAAATAATTTTTTTCTGTCACTTCCGACACCATCTTTAAATCACCTTTTAGGTTGTAGCTTTGCTTTAGGCATTTCGCAAATGATACAAGAGTTTAATATGCAATTTTTGCCTAAAGTTTTAATAAATGGTTTATTAGTTAGACAATCTTTGGCAGCAATAATTGATGAAGCGGGGCTTGAATTTTTGGAATATCCAACTATTTATTTGGCGGGAACGCTTATTGCTTCACAAGCTAGTAAATTATTTGCTTCTCATTTAGGAATTGAAAATCATCATTTGCTTAGTCATCGCATGCATGAATTGCATAAAAACTTAAATACTAACTTTGAAACTGGAATTTTAGCCAAAGAGAGAGTATATTTAAATGAAAATTTATTACATAAAACAGCTTTAGCTAAATTATTAAACTTTACTTTAACTGCTGGAATTGTTTGTGCTTTAGAGGTCTGTGTGCCATCTTTTAGAACTTTATTAACGCAGTGGATTTTTAAGACTAATAATTTTTATAAAATATCGGGTTTACCAACTACCGCTGAAGAAGATAATGATGGACAAAAAGCCGTTGATCAAGCTTGGGCTAATATAAAAGGCTCTCTTGGATTTATAGCCGCTTTTGTGCCAGCAATATTTGGTTTGGCTTGGATTTTAGGCAAAAAAATTAAAAATCAAAATAATTTCTCTGCTCCTAAGCTTTTAAGGCTTTCAAAGAATTTGGATATGGGTGAAAAATATGGCTTATCAAAAACTTTTATTTCTTTTTGTATGGTAACCGCTATTTATGCCTACTTAAGTGTTGCCCGCAATTTAGCTGAATTCCAAGAAATTTTAGGACGAATTGTTTTCTTTTCAATTCCATCAGTATTAGCTTACAAACAAGTTTCGGGTAATGGTTTCGCATATGCTAATGCTAAGTTAATGGGTATTGAAGAGAATATTTTATCTAGCCCGAAAACATATTGGAAAGAAGCTTGGGGAGAAGAAGCTGGTAAAAGAGATATTTTTGATTTAAATTTAGTTGATTTGCATTTTGATAGAAAAACTGGCTTGGCAAGCGGAAGTGTAAATGAATTGCCTTCAGTACAAAAATTAAAAGAAACTAATCCAGCTAAATATGAAAAATTCATTAAACGAACTATGTTTTTAAAATCTGATGCACCATTATTTGCCGCTTTAGGAGTAGGATGTTTAATTAATTTTGCTAATTTTTTGGTAACTCAAAACTTAAGAGAAAAAGAATTAGCAGGTAAAAAAGCTAATAACACTACTACTAATAAAACCGATAATTCTAATTCTTTATTGACAGCTTTTACGGGCTTAACAAGCATGAAAACTCAAAAGCCCTCGTTAAGTCTAACTTTTTAAATATTTGTATGATCAAAACGCAAATCATTAAGTGGTAAAACTGGATAATTACCTAAAAAACGAATATAAGAACAAAAAGACTGAATTTCTTCTAAAATAATTTGCCTCGTATTTTGCCAATTATTAGGCGAAACAAAATCAATAATAAAATTGTATTCACACAATCTGCCTTTCGTGGGTCTTGATTCGATTTTACACAAATTAATTTTTCTTTTGGCTAAGCAATTCAAAATTTTCATTAAACTTCCTGGCTCATCCTGCGGAATGCGAAAAATAAGTGAATTTAAATAATTATAATTTGGTAATTTTGTTTTAATTTTATTTTCAGAATAACCAATTAACCAAAAGCGAGTTTGATTATCTGAAAAATCATGAATTTTCGCCTCAATAATTGGAATTTTATACAATTCAGCCGCCTCTTTTGCCCCAATCGCAGCAATATTTTTGGCTTTATTTTCTGCTAATAAACTTTTAACGGCCGCAGAATTACTACTCATTTCTTTTTTGTTTAATTCCAAGCCCTGCCAATTATTATTTATAAAGTTTTCACACTGAGCAAAAGCCTGATAATGTGCTCGGATTTCATTAATATCTGTTAATTTTCCAAAACCAATTAAATAATGTTCAATTAAACAAACCCATTCTAGCTTTACTTCAATATCGACTGGACTAATTAATAATTTATCAAAAGATTCACCCACACTTCCACCCAAGGAATTTTCAATTGGAATTAAAGCTAAATCTTGAGTACTAGTAAAATTATGCTTAAATAAATCTGAAATAGACTGAACTGGCTCTAGTGAATAATTTTGTTCAATCGTATTTATAATTTGACTTGCAACAATATGAGAGAATGAAGCCTCTGGGCCTAAATAATATACTCTCATCTAAATAAAATATTTCGCAGTTTTTTCCTTTGCTGAGGATTTAAAATATGCTTAATTTGTAAATTTGTTTCTTCATTTAATTTATTAATTTTTGCCTCAAAAGTCTCAATTTGTAATCTTAAAGCTTGAATATTTTCCTCTGACGAGTTTTCGGATAGCAATAAATCATTTAAATCATTTTGTTTTGTTTTTAAACTTTGCTTCAAATTTTTTAAATCAATAGTTTGTTTATCTAATATTTTTTGAATTTGCTCTTTCTGATTAGGCTTTAAATCTAATTGACTAATAGCATTATTCAAATCATTTTCAAAATTCGTCGCAATTACTTCTGGGATAAAAGCCAAATTGCTAATTAATAAAAGAAAAAAAAATATATTTATTGTGCGGTTTAATTTAAATTTCGCAATCATTTTTTTCGCATAAAATTATTTAAGCTGAGATATAAAGCATTATTCCGCAGAATTTATATGCAAAAAATATCTCAGCATTTATAAATTATAACAAGTCAAATTAATTTTTAAATAGTCTTTTTAGTTAAAATTAATATTAATCTGCAAAATGAAAAATTTTTAAGTTGGGTACAAAACTTTTATGCTTGAAACAAATGAAAATAATAAATATACTTTGCTCTATGATGGACAATGCACTATTTGTCGTTATTTTATCAAAAATTTTTTAGAAAACCGCAAAGGCGAAAACCTTGAATTAAAGCCTTTTCAGTCTGCCGAATTTGAAAAAGCTTATCCGCCCGAACAATTAAAACGCTGTAAAGCTGAAATTATTTTAATTAATGAAAAAGAACAAATCTTTTTGGGTGGCACTGAAGCTATAGGTAAAACTCTTGAATTGGTTAAATT
Source organism: Candidatus Caenarcanales bacterium (assembly GCA_947489925.1). GTDB lineage: Bacteria > Cyanobacteriota > Vampirovibrionia > Caenarcaniphilales > Caenarcanaceae > JAAFJH01. The sequence goes on along the minus strand of CANLFK010000089.1, from coordinate 5,027 downwards.
ATGGTCAGTTTTGCAAGCTTGGCTCAAAATACCTTTTTTAAAACCGCTAAATCATTTTTTTTATCGTTTAATTGCTTGGAATCGATATACTTGGTTTATTGTGCCACCTTATTTAAGATGTGCCGAATGTGAATTAGAAATACCTTTTAAATGGAATTTGCTTTATTTCATCAGTCTTTTTGTCGTTTTGGGCTTAACAACTTATGAAAATTTATCTATTTGGTTTAATGCTTTATCTGATTCAGCCGAACAATTATTCAATACTGTCCAAAATCCATTCTTTTTATTGCCAGTGATTACAATTTTAATAGGAACTATTATTTCTGTTATTTTTCAATTTATTTTATTTAGTCAATATAAAAAAGTTCTTGGTTTACAAAGATTAGAATTATTTAAGCAATATTTATTATCAAATACCGTTAATGCCGTTTTTTTATTAGTTTTATTAATATTAGGTCAATTCCTAAGTCAAGTAATTACTAATTATTTACCCAATATTACAAGTGTCAGTTTAACTTTATTAATATTAACTAGTGTTTTTTGTATTAGTTTACCGCTTACCCAATTATTAATTTACAAAAGACTAAGAGAGATTAATTTTACAAATAAATATATTCTAATTTTTTGCTTAGTTTTAGAATTAATATTTAAAGCTCTCTCTCCAATCTTGGTTTTACGGCTTATTTAAAATATTGACATGAATTTAATTTATCTTTTATCACTACTGCCTTTTGTCAAAAAATCTGGAATATCTATTGTGCGACTATGATGATTTGGAGTTGAATTAGTAGAATTTGTATTATTTTTATTTTCGCCCGTTAAATTGGAGGAATTATTATTAAGCTGTTGAAGTGGTGTTAATGAAGGAGAAGACGAATTATTACTAATTGGTGCAAAAGAAGTTGTTGATAAATTACTAGCATTGCTACTAGTGTTAGAGGAATTATTGTTATTGTGTGAATTTGCCCATAAATTAGAAGTATTTGAACCAGAATAAGTTGGACTACTATTAAAATGAGAACGAGTCGGGGTAGTACTGGCATTTGAACTTGCCGCAAAATTATAAGTTTTATTTACATTATAAGGAGAAGAATTACTTGATTTTGATTGATAAGACGGAAAACCTAAAGAAGAAGAAGGCTGTTCAAAACCAGTAGCAATAATTGTAATTTTCAACTGATTTTCTAAGGATTCATCAATAACAGCACCAATAATAATATTTGCTTCTTCATTGTGCAAAGCTTTATAAATAACATCTGCCGCTTCATTCACTTCATGCAAGGTAAGGTCTGGACCACCAGTTACATTAAATATAACACCTTTAGCACCCTGAATTGGTGATTCGAGCAATGGACTACTAATAGCTTTGGTAGCGGCTTCAACAGCTCGTCCTTCACCACTAGCATAACCCACACCCATTAAAGCTGAACCAGCCACCGACATGATAGACCTGACATCGGCAAAATCAACATTTATTAAACCGGGTATAGTAATAATATCTGAAATACCTTGAACACCGTCTAAAAGAACTCCATCAGCAATTCTAAAAGCTTCGTTCATAGAAGTATTTTTGCTAATTATTTGTAATAATCTGTCATTAGGAACAATAATTAAAGCATCAACTTTTTCACGCAATAATTCAATTCCGTGTTCAGCTTGCTGTTGTCTTTTTTTACCTTCAAAGCTAAATGGTCTAGTTACAACACCAACGGTTAAAGTTCCTAATTCTCTTGCAATTTCTGCGACAATCGGAGCAGCTCCAGTACCAGTTCCGCCACCCATACCAGCCGTTATAAAAACCATATCAGCACCAGACATAGCCATTGCTATTTCATCACGGCTTTCTTCAGCGGCTTTTTGTCCAACATTTGGATTTCCGCCAGCCCCTAGACCACGAGTCAATTTATTTCCTAATTGAATACGATTAGGTGCTTGAGAGCGATTGACGGCTTGCTTGTCAGTATTCGCAATCCAAAACTCAACTGGTAGATCGGCAACAACCATTCTATCGACAGCATTTGAGCCGCCGCCACCAACACCAAAAACCTTAATTTTTGCAACATCTAGTCTTTCTTCACTTGGTGGGATTAGTTGCACGTATCTCTCCATATTAATAAATATTATATAATTAGTAAAATTTTAACTTAAAAATACCAAATAGTATATCTTAAGATTAATTAAGTTTTGCCAGTATTTAGATTGACATATTAATTAATTGCCAAATTATAAACCATAAAATTTAATTCAAAACAAAAAATTAATATATTTAATCCAAAAATTAACATATTATTAAATAACAAAAATTACTTAAAAAGCTTTATTATTTTGTGTACAAATTGACTGAGAAAGAGGTTTACAGTGAGTACAGAATTAATAGAGTCCGAAGAAATGGTAAAAATCAATCGTAAAGGTATTCTAGCGGGGAAAAAAGGCATAATTTTAGGAATTGCTAATAAATGGAGTATTGCTTGGGGAATTGCTAATTCATTGCATGAAGCGGGAGCTGAACTTTTATTTACTTATCAAGACCGTGTTAAAGATAGAGTTGAAAAATTAGCTGAAGAATTAGGTGGCATAAAAACGCTTGAATGTGATGTTACAGACGAAATTCTTTTAGAAAAGTCTTTTCAGGAAATTGGCAAATTATTTAATGGAAAAATTGATTTTGTGATTCATAGTGTTGCTTTTGCAAAAAAAGAAGAATTAGAAGGAAGATATGTAGACACTTCTCGTGAAGGATATTTATTAGCTCAAGATATTAGTGCTTTTTCTTTGGCGGCGGTAGCTAAACAAGCTGAACCCTTATTAAAAGCTAATGGTGGCGGAAGTATTGTAACGCTTACTTACTTAGGTGGTGAGAGAGTTATAAAAAACTATAATGTTATGGGCGTTGCAAAAGCGGCTTTAGAATGTTCGGTTAAATATTTAGCTAATGATTTAGGTCCAGATAAAATTAGAGTTAATGCCATTTCAGCTGGTCCAATCAAAACTTTGGCGGCTAGTGCTATTTCTGGAATACAAACTTTAATTAATGAAATTGCTCAAATTTCCCCTTTGCGTAAAAATACTGAAACCGAAGAAGTTGGAGATACTGCTTTATTCTTGGTCTCCGATTTATCTCGTGGAATTACTGGTGAAGTTATACATGTAGATGCTGGTTTTCATGTTTTGGCAGCTACTAAATGCGGTTAAAAGATCAAGCTTTGTATTTTTTAATTATTCTATTCAGTTATTAAATTTAAAATGCTCAAGTCTGATTTTATAAGCTTCTGTTCGGGGGTTTGGCAGGATTCAACTGGAATTCTTTAGAAAAAAGACTTGGCATACTTATAAAAAACATTAAGCCAATATTTTCATTAAGTTAAGTTTTGGTATAAATCAGGCTTAAATGCCAAAGTCTTATTTCTCGCATAATAAAATAATCTTAGGCTAGTGGATATAAATATCACAACTGCAGAGATTAAAGAAGGGACAAATATATGGGATTAGAAGTTGGGGTAAGAACTCCAGAGTCTGGAAATATAATTAATTCAAAGATTGGCTCTGCAAGCTTGGTTGAAATAGCCGGAGAGCTAGCTGTAATTACTGCTGATCATGTTGTTAATCCAGAAAATGGTAATAAAAACAAGGATACTTTTTTGAAAAATAGCGGTAAAGAAATTCCACTTGACCCATTTAAACAGGTTGGAAACTATGATTTAGCAGTTAAGTACCTAAACAAAAGAAATATGGTATTTTATGCCGATGGAATTTAATATTTCATTGAGTGAGTGCTTGTCTCATTCTCTTTTTTTACCACACTTTTAATGTCTTCTTACTTAATAAACTAGATCGTAAAGAAATTGAATCTTTAGAAAAAGCTGGAGTGAATATAAATAAAACTTTAAAATTACCTGAACCTAATAGGAAATTACCTCCTGAATTAACAACTACTTCCAATTTTAAAGACGGAAAAGATCAAGGAGTTTCAAAACATAAAGTGGCTTTGGCAAATACCGAAAATCAACCAGTAAACATAAAAAATGAAGCAGATGGGAATAATAAAGAATATGACACAACTCAGCAAACTCAAATTACTAATCCAAACGGTGAATTAGATAAAGGTAGTTCTGGCGGTGGTTTGGAAAATAATGGTAGCTTGTACGCAGTGGTATCTACTAAAATAACTGATGATGGAACAACCCAACAAGCAACAAAAGGCAATATTAATGCAGTAGATTTAAGAAATGCAAAAGTACAAGCCGCAATTGGGAAAGCTTTGAGTGTAGCCGCCTGATTAGTTTTTAACCAACACTATTTTCTAATTTAATACCAAGTAATTCGGAGGGATTTATTTTAAATTGCGACATTTGTGCCGTTTTTTTCTCCGTCTTCGCCTTTTCTTTGCATCGTGTGATTCTTCTAATTTTGAAGTTACCTTGTTTTTTGATTTCAATATTTTTATTTCCAAAATGATTTAAACAAAAATTCATTGATTAATTACAACCAATAAAACCAGCTTCACCCGTGATGCAAATTGTATTTTTAGGATTTTGTACTATAAAACTTTTTACTGAAAGCAAACTAACTTAATGAATACTAATTTTAAAAAAATACTATAGATTAATTTGTTTTTTATTGACTTAGTGGCTTTTTTCAGTGTAGTTTTGCTAATATTTATTTTTATAAAATAGTTTACAATAACGATCCTGTGAGCATTTAAGTTATAATTTTTAATGAAAAAAACACAATTAGCACAACTGATAAAATCTGACGGGAAATATGATCTTAAGATTTTTTTACCCGAAAGTATAGATAAAATTGAAAGTAATATTTTTGAGAAAAATGAGAAGCTTTTCCTTAAATGCCTAAAGAGAAATAAAGATATTCAAGTAAAACCAGAGGAAATAGTCAGGCAACTTATGCTTGATAAATTAATTAATGAGTATGGTTATTCTATAGATTTACTTAATGTAGAACATACTGTGAATTTTGGTAGAGAGAAAAAATTTGCAGATATAGTGATTTTTAATAAAACCGATAAAACC
>CANLFK010000088.1 GCA_947489925.1 Candidatus Caenarcanales bacterium | reverse complement strand
GCCAATTTAAAGGTAACTTATTTTTTTCGAGTAATAAAATTGTCTGAAATAAAAAAGGTTTATGATGACCTGGAAAATCTTTAATTCCATCATAACCAATCGTGCGGGGAATAAAGCCTTCTGGTGATTGCAGAGCTAAAAAATTTAAAATACTTTCTTGTACTATCGGCTTATAATAATTCGCATCAATTACCAACATAGTTTTAGAAATAAAATGCGTGTCCCAATCGTATTGGTCAGTATAAACACCTGTTTCAATACGCCTATTTGTATCAAAGTTTTTATCTTCAACTAATGAAGGCGTTATACCTCTATTTACTAAAAAATCGTCAGCTGGAATCACAAGAGAGGCAATATTATTTTTAATATAATTACTCACTTCTTGCTCTGAATCGGCAAAAGCAATATTAGTAACACAAAAAAGAAGTAAAAGAAATAATTTAAAGTAGTTTTGCATAATTTTTCATTGTCAAATTTACTTTATTCAAATATATTTCATATTTCAAAAAAATGAAAAGAAAATCTTTCATGCTTTTGTAAACTTGTTTCTTGAACGGCATTTTCAGATTTTCTTTTCATTGAACTCACATTATTTAATATACTTAGTTTTTATGAATAATAAACTCAAAATGCTTTTAAACTCACTGCTTGCCCAACTTCATTAACCCAAATATCAGTAATCGGTTGTGGAATTAAGTTTATATTGGAATTATTATCAATTAAGTTTTTAATAGCCCAATAAACAAAATTTATACCTGACAGAGCTGACATATTCAAGCCACCAGACATTCTAGTATTAATTTCAAGTAATTTAATTTTATCTTTTTGGCATTTTAACTGAATATTATAAATACCTTCCAATTCAAAAAATTCAGTAATTCGGTCGGCAATAGCCTGAATTTGTGGATTAAATTCTAAATATTGTCCATATTCTCCTTTCAGGTGAGGTTTTCTTCGGGCAATACTTCTGAGTAATTTTCCTTTAAAACCCAAACAATCAACACTATATTCATAATCTTCCAAATACTCCATTAATAGTAACTCTTCAAAGTTTTCATTGTTTTCAAAAATCATTTCTAAATCTTGCAAATCAATGGAATAAAAAGAGCCATTTAATAAGTTTTCTAATTTATTTGAATTTTCTCTTATAATTTTAAAACCACGAGCAAAAACACCAACTGATGGTTTTAGACACAAAGTATTATGTTTTTTTCTTAATTCCGAATAAGCAAATTTGAAGCTTTCATAATTATTTATTACTTTAAAATCAGGTATTAAAACAATATTAGAATCAAGCGAATTATATAATAGTTTTTTATTATTAATAAGTTCTAAATTATCACTAGTTGCACTTATTAAAAGCTTGACACCAATATTTGTAAATAAGTTTTTATGTTTAGATATTAATATTATTTCTCTATTCGGTACAAAAATATCTACTTTATTCTTTTGGCAAAAGTCTAAGCAAAAATTTAAATAAGCATTTTCTTCTAAGGAAGAATCTTCAACAAAAGCTTCATCGCTAAACTGAAAGCCAGAAAAACGCTCTTGAGTATGTGAACAAATTATATGAAACTTTTGCCCATTCGGATTATCACGCAATAATTGAATCCAACTACTGACATTCGAAAAAGTTTTATTAAACCATATTCTTTTAGCTATCAATTTCTCACTTTATTTTATTTTGTATTTCTATAAATATCTCATTAATCGCTTATCTTCAACAATGATTTTTATATCTTATTTACTGTACATAAACACAAAAACTTGAAAATTTAAGAATAACCAAGATATTAATTATTTAGAAAAAGTAGCTTTATGGCTTCCTTTAAGGCACTTGATAAAAAGGGTGATACCGCATTTCCGATTTGTAAATTTTTATCACTTCTCGAACCATAAAAAATATAATTATCAGGAAAGCATTGTATTCTCGCTCCTTCTCTTGTTGTGAGGGGTCTTGGTGCTTTTGGGTGAATACATCTTGAAGAAGAAGGAGTACTTAAATTTCTGGTAATTGTTGTACTTGGTCTATTCCACCAAAGTCTGCAATAAGTATTTGCAAAACCACTTTTTGGTCTCAACTCTTCGGGTAAATCATTTGGAGTACCGCCATCTGGCAGGCTTTCCATAAGTTTCACTAAGTTTTGATTATTATTAGGAGCATTATGATCCATCAGCTTTGGAGGGGCATTTTCTCTCATTAACTTTTGAAATTCGTTTTGGGCTTCAGTACTATATTCAAATGCTTCCTCACCACTTTTTATAAAAGGTAAATCACTAATTGCTTCAGCTAAAGATAAATAAGGCTTTAATGCTTGATTCAAAAATGATTGTTTTTCTTCTGGATTATAATGTGTTTTTTCTGGGTAATTGAATTTTTTGTCAAGCTTATTTCCAATAATTATAATTCTCTCTCTTATTTGTGGTGATCCATAATCAGCGGCATTTAAAACTTTGTGTGTAACTTTATAACCAAGAGACTCAAATAAAGAAATTATTGTTAAAAGTAATTCTCCTCCTTGCATTGACAGTAAACCTTTTACATTTTCAAATAAAAATACGGTTGGTTGAATTTCTTTTAATACTCGGTAATACTCTTGAAATAATTTTCCTCTTGCATCATCTATTAATCTCTTACCTACGGTTGAATATGCTTGGCAAGGAGGGCCTCCAATAACTAAATCAATTTCTTCTTTTTTTATTCCAAAATCTCTTTGCAAGTCTAAAATACCAAAGTCTTTAATATCTTTGCAATAAACCTCTACAGACGAATGATTTAATTTATAGGCTTTTGCCATATTGGGTAATATTTCATTTGCAGCAATAATTTCAAAGTTATTATCATGGGCAAAACCATAACTTAAGCCTCCTACACCAGCAAATAAATCTACAATTTTAATCTTTCTAGTCATATTTATTTATTACAAAAAAGATAAATCTGTATATTTGGGTGGATTTTCGGTTAATTTCCAAATGAAATAATTTTGATCTATATTGAAAACAGTTTGTCCTTCCATTTGCTGTCTAGTTATCCAGTTCACACTATTATCATCAATCTTATCTATCCTAACAAAAGCAACTTGACCATTAAATAAATCAAAGTGAATAACCATTGAAGAGATATTTTCTTCTCTTTTGATCTTTTTAGCTTCTAAAACTTTGTGCTGTTTAATATCATTTATTCCTTGAAATCCAGATTGAACTTCTATTCGTACTTTTTCACCATTTTTCAAATTGATTTGTAAATCAGCTCTTGGTGTTCTTTTGAACGATTCAATATTTACTAAATCATCATTACCGATTAAATCAATACTTTCAATATCAACACCAAAAATCTGACTTAAAGCTCTTAGAAAATATGATGAAATTATAAAACCTCTCATCCAAGAAAAATAAACTTCTTCTGGTCTTCTACCTTGATTGTTTAATTTTGAAATTATATTATGGTCTTTTAGTTTTTCAAAAACGCTTTTTATGTTTTCATCACAAAACAAATTCAAGTCATTGACTTTTATGTCTTCTACAACCAACTCATTTATTTTTGCAACTATTTCAAAAAGTCGGTTGTTTAGTAAATTAATGTAATTGTAATCAACTGTTGGAACTATATCTTTTCCAGCAAAAAATGTTTTTACTCCATTTTGGTTAGTGAAGCCAAGTTTTTCTCTATATTCTTTAAAATATTTAGTATCTATCATTAGAACTTCTATTATGAACTGACATTAAATAAATATGAATTTTAACATAAATACAAAATATAAAATTCAAGAATAACCAAGATATTGATAAGCTTTAGTAGTGGCTTTGCGACCTTTACTTGTGCGTTCCAGAAAACCTAATTGCATTAAAAAAGGCTCATAAAAGTCTTCCAGCGTACGGGCATCTTCCCCGATTGTGGCGGCTAAGGTTTCTAATCCAGCTGGACCACCATTATAATTTTCGATTAAAGTTTTTAAAATTTCCCTGTCTGTATTTTCAAGCCCACATTCATCAATTTGAAATAAAGTAAAAGCTTCTTCTACCACTTCTGGCGAGGCTAAATTAGTGTTTTTATGTGCCGAAAAATCTCTGACCAATCTACATAAACGATTAGTAATTCTGGGTGTTCCACGAGAGCGACTGGCTATCATTTGGCTAGCTTTTGGGCTTAAATCAAAGTTTAAAATTTTGGCAGTCCGATTTGCAATAGTGATTAAATCAGCTTCTTGGTAAAATTCCATTTTTTGAATATGCGTAAATCTGTCCCGAAGCGGAGCGGAAATATTACCTAGCTTAGTTGTTGCACCAACCAAAATAAATTTGGGCAAAGGCAATCTAGTTATGCGAGTTGAAGCACCATTTCCGCTCGACAAATCTAGGCAATAATCTTCCATGGGCGGATAAAGTAATTCTTCGGTAATTTTGTTTAGTCGGTGAATTTCATCAATAAATAAAATATCGTCCTTTTGCAAAGACATTAAAACTCCAACAATATCTTTGGGCTTATCGAGTGAAGGAGCAGAAAAAACATGAGCTTGAGAACCAATTAATTTGGATAATAAAAAAGCACAAGTTGTTTTACCAAGCCCCGGCGGACCATATAATAAAATATGCCCCATACTCGAACTATCTCCTCTTTTTAAGGCGGCTGAAATGCCAATCATCAAGATTTTCTTTAAACGCTCTTGTCCAATATATTCATCTAAAGAATTGGGTCTCAAAGTAATTTCGGCTTGATTTTCAGCTTGATTAAGGTTTTCAGCTTTCAGCTTAGACTTAGACTCTAGCTTCGGTCTAGTCTCAATTATTTTATTTTCAGTTTTTTGTTTATATGAATTGGAAGGTTCAATGGGAGACATTTTTTTAATTTTATTTATTTAATTTGATTAGTTAAAACCTGTTTATTTGCAAAAGCCAAAATATTATTAATTGTTGTTTCAGTAATATTTTTAAGAGCCTCTTCCGTGAAAAAAGCCTGATGAGAAGTAACTAAAACATTATTAAAACTTAAAAGTCTAGCCAATTGATCGTCCAATAAAACTTCATTTGACAAATCTTCAAAAAAGTATTTTTCTTCTTCTTCGTAAACATCAAGCCCAGCCGCTTTTATTTTGCCAGATTTTAGCCCTTCAATTAAAGCTTGTGTGTCGATTAATGGTCCACGACTAGTATTAATTATCATGACTCCATCTTTCATTTTAGCAATTGAGTTTTCATCGACTAAATGATAAGTTTCTTTCATCAGTGGAACATGCAAACTAATTATATCTGATTTTTCATAAAGCTCATCCAGACTAACATAGGTGAAGCCAATTTCTTCAGCCGCTTTTTCATTTTTATAAACATCATATGCCAAAACAGTACAACCAAAACCTTTTAAAATTTTAGCCGCTACTAAACCAATTCGCCCTGTGCCAATAATACCAGTTGTTTTTCCGTGCATATCAAAGCCAATTAAGCCATTTAATGAAAAATTATTTTCTCTGACACGCAAATAAGCTCTATTGGTATGCCTATTCAAAGACATCATTAAAGCAATAGCATGCTCAGCAACTGCATATGGCGAATATTCTGGTACTCTGACTACTGGAATTTGCTTTTCTTCAGCTTTTTTTAATGAAACATTATTATAGCCAGCACATCTCATGGCAATTAATTCAACACCGTTTTCACTTAAAATTTCGATGACCTTATCATTAATTACATCATTCACAAAAGCACAAATAGCCATATAACCCTTGGCTAGAGAAGCTGTTTTTTCGCTTAATTTAAATTCAGCAAATTCAATTTCAATTTTTTTGTCATATAAATCTTTTAATTTGCGAAAATATTCAATTTCATATGGCTTGGAATCAAAGACTAAAACTTTAAAAGGCATTTTTTATTTAATTTAATTTCTTGTGTTTTAAGTTTAACAATATGCTTTAGTAAATTCTTAATAAAAGAATAAAATATTAAAGGTTTATGCTTAAATTTTAAAATCATAAAAACAAAAAGCCAAAATAAATTATGCAAAATAATATTTTACGAGTATTCATTGTTTTATGTTTGAGTTTTATAATTACTATTTGCTCTTTACAAGCCTCTGAAAATACTTTTATTCGTAGCGACTGGGCATTAGAAGATCCAAATTCAGATAAAGTTCCAGCCTCAGCGGTTGAGATTGAAAAAAGAGAAGAACAAGTCAGAGAATTTGAATTAGACAAAAAGCAAAAAGCTGAAGAAATAGAAAGAATACAAAAAAACAATGCTGAAAGGCGAATAGGCTTAATTGAATGCTTAAATAAAAAAGAAGTTATTTTGTTTTCAATTGAAGATTGCCCAGCTTGCAAAATGCAAAGAGCTTATTTTGGAGATGATTTTGATAAATTAAAACACTATGTAGACTGCAATAAAAGTAAAATAACTTGTCCTCTCCGTCAAATTAGACAATATCCAACTTGGTATTTTGGAACTCAATTAGGCATTCGTAAAACTGGAGCAAAAGATTTACCCACTTTGGCTAAACTATCTGGTTGTACTTTTTAATATACAGAAAAACACAATTCAATGAGCGAATTAGACAAAAGTTATAATCCTAAAAGCACTGAAAACAAATGGCTTGAATTTTGGCAAACTAATAAATTATTTGAATTATCTGACCAGCAAGCCCAAGAAGCTGACTTCAAAATAGCCTTGCCACCGCCGAATGTAACGGGTGAACTGCATATGGGACATGCTTTAAACTTAACTTTGCAAGATATTTTAATTCGTTATAAACAAATGTCTGGGAAAAAAGCTCATTGGCAAGTTGGCTGCGACCATGCTGGAATTGGTACTCAGATTTTAGTTGAAAAGCAATTAGCCAAAAAAGGTCTAAATAAATATGATATTGGACGAGATGAATTAGTTAAACAAATTTGGGCTTGGACTGATGAGCATAAAGGCAAAATTGAAGCTCAAATGAAATTATTAGGAATTAGTGCTGACTTTAGCAAAAGCCGATTTACTTTAGATGAAAATTATACTTTGGCTGTCAGAAAGGCTTTTTTTGAATTATTTGAGCAAGGTTTAATTTATCAAGGCAAAAGATTAATTAATTGGTGTCCAAATTGTTTAACCAGTTTATCTGACCTTGAAGTCGTGCACGAAGACCGTAATGCTAAGCTTTATGAAATAAAATATATTTTGGTTGAATCGCTTGAAAACATACAGGAATTAATTGTAGCTACCAGCCGCCCAGAAACCTTATTTGGAGATGTCGCTGTCGCTATTAACCCTGCAGATGAAAGATATAAAGTTTTAAGCGATAAAATTAAAAATGGTGAAAATATTAAAGCCAAACTTCCGCTGACAGACCGTGAAATACCCATTATTTTAAGCGAAGAAGTTAAAATTGACTTTGGTACTGGAGCTTTAAAAATAACACCAGCACATGACTTTAATGATCAAGAAATTATTAAACAGCAATCTAGCCCAATTGAAGCAATTAATATTTTTAATGAAAAAGCTGAATTATTAAAACTAAACTTTATTCCAGTTGAATTACAAGGACTAGACCGCTTTAAAGCTCGTGAAAAGGTTTTGGCTTTATTAACCGAAAAAGAACTTTTGGTCGCTGAAAAAAAATATAAACAAGCCGCCGCTTTGCATGACCGTTGCGGAACTATAATTGAGCCTTTTTTGTCGGAGCAGTGGTTTGTACAAATGAAGCCTTTGGCTAAGCTTGCCATTAATGCAGTTAAAGAAAATAAAATAAAATTTCACCCCGAAAGATATACAAAAACTTATTTAGATTGGTTGGAAAATATACAAGATTGGTGCATTAGCCGTCAGTTGTGGTGGGGACATCAAATTCCAGTTTGGACTAAAAAATTTAATAATAATCAAAACCCAAATAATCCAATCGAAGCCGAAGAATTACATTCAGTTTTAGCTAATGAATTTAAAAAGATAGCTCATCAAGCTAATTATAATACTAGTTTAACCAGCGACAAGAAGCATTCAAGCTTTGTTATTGCAAATAAACCAAATAATAAATTAATTTTTCAATATGCCGAAAATGGAGTACAAATTATTACACTTCAGTCCGACCCAGAGCTAGAAGAATTATTAAAACAAGCTAATTATGTACAAGACCCTGATGTTTTGGATACTTGGTTTAGTTCAGCATTATGGCCTTTTGCTACTTTAAATTGGCCAAAGCAAGCTCAACCAGCTAATAATCAGGCTTGGACTAATGTTTTAAGTACAGCTCGTGAAATTATTAATTTGTGGGTTTCTCGCATGATTTTTAGTTCAATTAACCTGACTGAAAGCTTACCTTTTACTGATATTTTAATTCATCCAGTTTTGCAAACTCCAGACGGCAAAAGAATGAGCAAATCAAAAGGAAATGCCATTGATCCGATTGAATTAGTAAATAAATATGGAGCTGATGCAAGCAGGCTTTGGTATTGTTCGGTTGGTATTTTTGGTAATCAAGATATTCGTTTTCCGGGGCTAAAAGAAAAAGATGGAACTTGGTCTTCAGGCGAGATTGAACAAAAACGCAGATTTATTAATAAATTATGGAATGCAACTAAATTTGTTTTGCAAACAGTAGAAACAGTACAAAATAAAAAAACAGATCAAAAAACAATTGCAGAATTAATTAGAGAGCTTAATTTAGAAAAAAATATTGCAGACATTTGGATTTTGGGTGAGTGGAATAAAACGCTAGAAGAGATTAATCAGCATTTAAATAATTATGAATTCAGTGAATTTGTCCAAAAGCTTGAAAACTTTGTTTGGAATGATTTTTGT
>CANLFK010000087.1 GCA_947489925.1 Candidatus Caenarcanales bacterium | reverse complement strand
ATATAGATTTCTTAAATAACGGCTTTTATTACCATACATCAACTTATATGTATAGAAATATATTTAAGGATAATATTTTGTCCGATCTCCAAAAAGACGAACTCAGAGGGGATAATCCTCGAACATTTTTAGTTTTAAAGTTTCATGGTGGTAAAATAAAAAAATTAAAGTTCATTGGTTCAGTATATAGATGGAGCCAATTAGGTATATACTCTTCACTGACAGAAAAAAAACAACGGGAAAGAAATATAAAATTCCTCTCTTATCTTAAAAATAACTTCGCAGATTCCATTTTTGAAAAGAATAAATTAGATAAACAAATACAAACATTTTTCGATTTAATAAAGTCTAATGATCTTTTTGATAGGGTTTCAGGAGGAAAAGACGTACAAGCTCTCTTAAAAGTTATTTTAAATGAAGCAAATAGATATGCTTTTAGTCCAGATACAAGAGACTTTATATTTAGTTCTATCTTCAAATCGGAATATCTTGATAGTTTATGCGAATCAATAGGACGAATTATTCTCAATGAAAAGAAAATATCTCCGTTAATTGACACAAATGAATTTAATGAAAACACAATTCTAATAACTTTATCGGCCTTGAATCCTCAAGGAGGAGGAATATATCAAGAAGTTTTAGAGTTAATAGAAATGTATGATGATAGAATGGTATATCTTCTCTTAACCAATATGGAAGAGGTTGCAATTAGCGATACAATAAAAGATAAATTAAATCAATTTAAAAATCTTAATATTATTTACGCTGGCGACAAAAGTCTTTCCGACATATTTGATGTTTTGATTAAACTCAAACCTTTTAAAATTTATCATTATAAAGGACATAACAATGTATTTGCGAATTGCTTAAATCAGAGAGGTCTTACAGTAAAGAATATTTGTTTATTTTCTTTTGATCATGGTTTTTCTTTTGGATTAGATAACAGTTCTTATGATTACTATATTAGTAAAAGACCGAGTGATTACAAAACTTTAGAAAAATACTATGAAAAAAAAGTTTTATATATTCCATGTCCTAACAAAGATTATTCTGAGGGCAATCATGTAGACTATTATAATCCATTGTCGAATCAAGGCTTAACTACCGCAACAGCAGTTGCGAGATTTTATAAATTACAAGCTGTAAACGGACTAAGTTATTCAGATTTCATAATTAAACTTTTACAAAAAACAAAAGGAAAACATATTCATTATGGAGATATTCCAAAAGAAATTATGAATTCTCTTCATCAGAAAATCGAAGATGCTGGTTTGGACAAATCACAATTTATTCATATTCCATGGGCAAATAATTTAGGAAAATCAATGCAAGAAAATAAAGTTGATTTGTTTATAGAACCTTTTCCTATTGTGTCTTATAAAATATCTTTAATTGCAATGTCCTTTGGATTTCCGATTATTGCTTATAATGGAAAAACTAGAATGAAAACAGCGGATTTTATTTATAAAGAAGCCTTTATTTGGAATGATGTAGAGCAATTTTTCGATATTATTGAAAATATTTCTGCGGAACAGTTAAAACAACATTCTCTTTTTTCAAGAAATCATTTTGAACAATATCATAATTTTGAATTAATTAAAAGATACATAAAAAACGAGACCAGCTTTCAGCTAGATACTTTTAGTTTTTGTTACAATTCAACAATTCCAGATATTTCTGCTTCTCTAGAGAATGATTTTAAGAAAAAAATTAAAATTAAAATTAAGCTAATATTAATTGGTCTTCTTTTAATTCTAGATCAAATAACATTATTAAATAGACTTATTCCAGTTTCAATTAAACTCAAATTGTATAATAAAGTAAAATTTGAATAGGAGTAAAGTTTGTGAAAATTGCAATCATTGGAACGGGTTATGTGGGACTACCAACGGGAGTTTGTTTTGCAGAGTTAGGAAATCAGGTTGTTTGTGTCGATAGTTCTGAATTAAAAATACAAAATCTCAATAATAATATTATTCCTTTTTATGAACCAGATTTACAAGACTTACTTAAATCAAATAAAGAATTAGGGAGAATAACATTTACAAAGAATTTAAGTTTAGCTATAAAAAATGCAAATATTATCATTATAGCTGTTGGTACACCTTCTAATAAAGAAACTGGTCATGCAGACTTAACATTTATAAAAAATGCCATACTTGAAATTGCACAAAATCTTTCAAAAGAAGATGGTTATAAAGTAATAGCCATTAAATCTACCGTTCCTATTGGTACTAATAAATTATTAGAAAGTTTAATTTTGCAATATAATTCAAATCTTCAAGTTGATATTGTTTCAATTCCTGAATTTCTTCGTGAGGGTAAGGCTATTAGTGATTTTTTAAACCCAGAAAGAATTATTATTGGCATTGATAATGATAGGGCAAAAGAATTGATAGACAAATTATATAAACCCTTTACAGAAAGGCATATTCCCCTTGTATTTTGTTCAAGAAAATCTGCGGAAATGATTAAATATGCTTCTAATTCATTTTTGGGAATTAAAGTTAGTTTTATAAATGAACTTGCTGATTTATGTGAAGCATTAGGAGCTGATATTAGAGATGTATCAAAAGGGATTGGATTAGATAGTCGTATAGGTAGCAAATTTCTTTTACCAGGACCTGGATTTGGTGGTTCTTGTTTCCCTAAAGATATGATTGAAATATTAACGACTTCAAAAGAAAATAAAACACCACTTACTATAGTAGAAGCTTCTATTCATTCTAATTCTAATCGTTCTGAAAAAATATTACAAAAGATAGAAAAAGCATTAAATAATAATTTGTTTAATAAGCAAATTGCAATCTGGGGATTATCTTTCAAAGCAGAAACTGATGATGTAAGATTCTCTCCAGCTATTCCAATAATAAAAAAATTACAAGAAAGAGAAACATCTATAAATATAAATGCATTTGATCCAGAAGCAAATCAAAATATGTTTCAAGTAATATCTAATATCAATTATTTTGATGATATGTATGAATGTGCGAAGAATGCTGATGTTTTAATTGTGATGACCGAATGGCCAATTTTTGCAGATGTAGATATTGACAAGCTTTATAAAACAATGCGGCTAAAAACTATACTTGATTTAAGAAATATACTCAATCCCAAAAAAGTAGTTGAGAGGGGTTTTAACTATTTTCCTCTTGGGTTTTATGCTTAATATCAAACTAAGCATGAAAGCTAATTGGCCTATTATTCCAAATCATGGTTTTATAATAATAAACCGTTTGAGTATCTAGGAGAAATTAGCTATTCCTTTTATTTGTGGCAGTTTATTGTTATTGAACTCGGGAAAAAGCTCATTAAATATTTTGATGATGACATCGTGATGTTAAGTATGTTGTTCTTGAATATTTTCATATCAGGGTTATCTTATTCATTTCTTAGAAAAAAGTAGCAAAAAGTGGATTTTAAACAGATTCTTAAATAGATTTAGCCAGTGAATATTATAATGAAAAAAGTATATTAAAAGTTGTAATGAGTTTTTAGAGGGGGTTGTTTTATGAAATTACCAGAAGAAATTAAAAATCAAATTATAGAGGCTTTAAAACCACTTGACCCAGAAAAAGTAATTTTATTTGGTAGTTATGCTTATGGTGAGCCAACTGCAGATAGCGATATTGATTTGTATATTGTTACCAAAGATGATTTTATGCCAAAGAATTATGTTGAGTTCTGTAGAGTTCGCTCGGAATTTTCTGAAATATTGATTCCATTGAGAAAAAACTTAGACATAGATATTATTGTTCATACAAAAGAATTTAATAAGCAGTTTTTTATATCTGATAATCAACTGGCTAAACAAATCGTGAAGGGAATTAATATTTTATGAGAAATAGATTTACAAATGATTGGTTAAAAGCCTCTCTGATTGATTTAGATTCTGCGGATAAATTACTTCCTTTTGAACACTTAACTTCTGTTGCATCTTTTCTCTGCCAACAAAGTATAGAAAAGTCATTTAAAGCGATTTTTGAATATTTGAAGCTAGATATTATCAAAACTCATAATTTACTAAAATTATACAATATTGTTTCTTCAAAGATTACTTTAAATAATATAGACGAAAAGAAATTGAATCAACTTAATGATTTGTACACTGACTCTCGCTACCCTTCGGAATTTGGTTTATTGCCAGACGGAAAACCAACACTAGAAGAAGCTAAAGAATTTTATGAGTTTGCTTTAAATATTTATGAGCAAGTTAAAAATATACTCGAACAAGGTAATATAAAATCATGAAATTACCAGAAGAAATTAAAAATCAAATTATAGAGGCTTTAAAACCACTTGACCCAGAAAAAGTAATTTTATTTGGTAGTTATGCTTATGGTGAGCCAACTGCAGATAGCGATATTGATTTATATATTGTTACCAAAGATGATTTTATGCCGCAAAGTTTTAAAGAAAAAAATATTCTCTATCTTCGAGTATCAAAATGTTTAAGAAATTTGAGAAAAGTAATACCAATTGATTTAATTGTTCACTCAAAAAAAGTGTATGAATTATTTTCAAATAGTGAAGGTAGTTTTTATAGAAATGATATTAACAATGGAGTTGTTTTGATATGAAAATCAATATGCCAAAAGAGTGGCTGAGAGCTTCACTTGATGATTTGAAAATTATATCAAGAATTATCGATATAGCTGATTTATCACATATGATTGCTTTTCATTCTCAACAGTCAATAGAAAAATCTTTTAAAGCCTTAATTGAATATAAGCAATTGAAAGTTCCTAAACAGCATGATTTATTGAGATTAAAGGAAATAATAATTGAAGATTTAAAACTAAATAATGATGATTTACTTGATACACTGAATCAACTTTATATAGATTCTCGTTATCCTTCAGAATTTGGTTTACTTCCAGATGGAAAACCAACATTAGAAGAAGCGAGAGAATTTTATGAATTTGCTTTAAATATTTATGAACAGGTGAAAAATATATTAGAAAAAAAGAGTCTAGAAGTTATAGGTAAAAGTATAAAACTAAGATTCGTTGAAGTAAAAGATGCAGAATTTATACTTTCTCTAAGATTAGATGATAATTTAAATAAACATCTGTCTTCCGTTGATGATGATTTAAATGCACAAATTAATTGGATAAAAAAATACAAAGAAAGAGAAAAAAACAAAGAAGAATATTATTTTATAATTGAGTCTTTGAGTGGTGAAAAATATGGAACAGTTAGATTATATGATTTTAAAGATAATAGTTTTTGTTGGGGTAGCTGGATTATAAAACCTGATAGACCTTCTAATACTACGATTCAATCTTTTTTATTATCCATTGGGTTTGGTTTTAATAAATTATCTTTTCCAAAAGCACGATGGGATGTAAGAAAAGAAAATAATAAAGCTATTAAATTATATAAACTTTATGGAGCAAAAATAGTTTCAGAAGATGAATTAAATTATTATTTTGAGTATAAAAAAGAAGACTATGAAATAATAAAAGACAAATACAAAAAGTTTATAAATTAATGACAATTCCATTTTTAGATTTGCAAAAAATTAATGCTCAATACGCTGACGAAATCAAAGAAGCAGTGAATAGAGTAATTGATTCTGGTTGGTATATATTGGGTAAAGAATTAGAAGCTTTTGAGCATGAGTTTGCTAATTATTGCGGTACAAAATTTTGTATAGGAGTAGCAAATGGATTAGATGCTTTAATTTTAATATTGAGAGCTTATAATTTTCCTGCAATGTCTGAAATAATTGTTCCAGCTAATACTTATATTGCAAGTATTTTGTCCATTTCAGCTAATAATTTAAAACCAATACTCGTAGAGCCAAACATTAATACATACAATATTGACCCAGATTTAATAGAGAGCAAAATTACCGAAAAAACAAAAGCTATTATGATTGTTCATCTATACGGCCGAGTCGTAGAAATGGACAAAATATTATTACTTGCAAAAAAATACAATTTAAAAGTTATAGAAGATTCAGCACAAGCACATGGAGCTATTTATAAAGGTAAGAGAACAGGCAATTTAGGAGATGCCAGCGGCTTTAGTTTTTATCCTGGTAAGAATTTAGGTTGCTTGGGAGATGGAGGAGCAATTACAACGAATGATGCTGAACTTGCAGAGAGCTTAAAAGCATTGAGAAATTATGGCTCTCAGGTTAAATATGAAAATCTTTACAAAGGTGTTAATAGTCGTTTAGATGAAGTTCAAGCAAGTGTTTTGAGAGTTAAATTAAAATACTTAGATAAAGAAAATAAAAAAAGACGAGAAATTGCAAAATATTATTTAGAAAATATACACAATAATAAAATAATTTTGCCTCAAATATCAGACCCAGAATCTCATGTGTGGCATTTATTCACAATTAGAACAAAAGAAAGAGAACAATTACAAAAATTTTTACTCGATAAGGGTATTCAAACAATAATTCATTACCCGATACCCCCACACAAACAAGGTGCTTACAAAGAAATAAATAATTTAAGTTTACCGATAACAGAGCAGATTCATAAAGAAATACTTAGTTTGCCGATAAGTCCAGTTATTTCTATGAATGATATAAACAGAGTAATAGAAAGCCTTAATTCTTGAAAATTCATTTCACAAAAAATACCGAAATTAATGATTTAGGAATTTAAGGTTGTTTTTTCTTATCACGGTTTTGCTAATAAACAACTAAATAAAGCTTATAATACAAGATAAACTATTTTGATTAAAATTAAAGTCATAGTCCAGCCGAATGCTAAAGTTAATCAGCTTTTATTGTCTGAAGGCGATTGTTGGAAAATTAAAATTAAAGCACCCGCGGTCGAAGGCAAAGCAAATCAAGAGTTAATTAATTTTTTGGCGGATTATTTTCAGGTTTCTAAACAACAAGTGCGCATTGTTTATGGTTTTAATGCCCGTATAAAAATACTTGAAATTGACAAATAAAATGAATAAATTTTTACAAAATCTAAAACCAAATATTACTCTTGAGAATATAACTCAACTTGCGCCTCAGATGATGAAAGACAGAAAACTTGAAGGCGCAATTTTTGATTTAGACGACACTTTAATGCCAGAGCGGAGCGGTAAATTTTCGGAGCAAATTGTGCAATGCCTAAAACGCCTCCAAGAGAACGGCTTTAAAACTGGCATAATCACAAATAATTTTAGTTCTAAATATTGCGAAAAAGTGCTTAATCTTTTAGCCGAAGAAGATTTAATTATTCCTATGATTGAAAACGCTTATAAACCCGACATTTTGTGTTTTCAGCAAATGCTTGATTTTTTTGAATTAACCGCTGATAAAGTAGCCATGGTTGGTGATGGTATTTTTACTGATACTTTTGGTGCTCATAAAATGGGAATGTTGGCGATTAGAGTTCGCTGGTTTTCTAAAAGTTTTTTTAAAAGAGGTTTATTGCTTGCTCTGCGTGAAATTATAGTTTGTTCTTCTGATTTGGTGCGGCGTTTGTGGTTTGGGCATAAAACTAAGCAATATAATATGCTCAAAAGTAGTAGCAATGGCTCTTATTTGTTTTTGGTCAATCCTAAATCTGGACAAGATAATGCCAAAGAAATAACCGAATTAATTGAACAAACCTTTGCCAATTTACCGAATAAAGCCAATTATAAAGTGCATGAATGCCACCAATTTGACAATTTAAATGAATTATTTGCCGAAGATATTAGAACTGGAAAATACACCGCCATAGTCGCAGTTGGGGGTGATGGAACTGTACGTGAGGCAATTGGTTTAATAAAAAATAATTGGTCTGTGGTTTTAGGTGTTATTCCAAGCGGAACAGGGAATTTATTTGCTAAAAGTTTAAATATTTCTGCTCAACCAAAACAGGCTCTCGAAACCATTTTGCTTGGAGAAACTCAAAAAGTAAATATTTCTAAAGCCAGCAATCATTATTTAACTTTGTGCGCTGGTGTTGGCATTGATGCAAATATTATGAAATTAACAACCTCCGAAAAGAAAAAAGCTTTAGGTATTTGGGCTTATTGTCTAGAGGCGGCCAAGCAGGTTATAGCACCAAAACAAGCCCGTTTATTATTAAGCATTGACGGCAAAAATATTTGGACTACTGGCATTGGTGCTTTGATCATTAATCGTAATAGTTATATTCAAGCTTTTTTGCCTCAAATTAATCTCGAAGAGAGCCTACAAAGAAAGTCTTTAGATATTTGTGTTTTAAAACCTCAACAAGATTTAGATTATATAACCGCTTTAGCGCAAGTTTTTAGTAATCAATATAAAGGCAGTCTTGAACCGATTCAACATTTTGAAGGGCGCAATTTGAAAATTTTGTCGTGGCCGCCTTTGAATGTTCAAGTTGATGGCGATTATATTGGTAAAACACCCATAACTATTGAATTTTTACATAAAAGACTTTTGGTTTTTGTGCCTTAAACAATAGAATTCTTAAGAAAAAATTGAGTTTTTGCAAGCTAAAAGTAAAATTAAAGACTATTTAACAAAATGTTAATATTCATCTTTTTGGTGTTGTTGTAAATTTTTTTCATGCATTTTAGTTGATTGAGATTTTATTTTTATGGTTACTATTTCTAACTTACTTCCTAATGTTGCCAAATATGCTGGTTCACATGCTGGTTCATTTGGTAAAACATTCCTTAGTCTCGGCTCTTCTTTAGTCGTTGCAGCAAGCGGATGTAGTCCTTCTAATAGTCAAACAATATTTCCAAACGGTACTTCTGATCGTTCTGATCGTGTTACATTGTGTGCAAGTGCACTATAGCCTTCCCCGATTAAATAGAAGCTGAGATTGTTTTTTGAAAATGGCGAAAATAGGAGGAAAGATCCGAATCTATAATTTCAAGAAAAGCCCAATCTATAGCCGCATTCACTGATTTCTGA
>CANLFK010000086.1 GCA_947489925.1 Candidatus Caenarcanales bacterium | reverse complement strand
TCATTTTAGGTTTTTTAATTTTATTTACTAATTTTGAAGCTTTCAGCGAAGTGAATAATCAATTTCTCTCAAATATTCAAAACAAATTAAAAGTTGTACCGAAAGTCTCAGAAAGCAGTAAATATCGCATTTTAAAAGAATATGGAGCTTTATGGCTTAATCAAAACCCAAAAGTTAAATTACCAGCCAAAGTATACTTTTCATCAGAAGCAGAAACACAAAGTTTTCATCAAGAATTAAACTTAATAAATTTTGGTGCAAATTGTTTATTGCAAGATGAAGCCGCTCAAGCCTTAAAAAAAGCCCAAATCAAAGCCAAGCAAAAACTTTTAAGTATTTCACCCCGAGGAAAAAATGAAGCTTGTTTAAGATCTTTTGATTTAACCCAAAAGCTTTGGCTGAGCCGTGTTGAACCAAATTTAAAATATTATGTGCAAAATGGCAAATTATCCGCTAATGAAGCTAGTTTAATTCAAAAAGCTAAATCTTGGAATCAAGTTGATTTAATTTTAAAGCTTGAAAAAGATAAAAAACTTTTATTTGATAAATACAGACAAACTTCTATTTTAAATTCGGTGGCCGCTCCCGGTACTTCTCAACATTTGTCTGGCTTGGCTTTTGATTTGGCTGAATTTGAAAATCCGCAAGTCCGTAAAATTATGAATGAATTTGGTTGGTTTCAGACTGTGCAAAATGATTTACCGCATTTTACTTATTTAGGAAGCTCGCTTAGCGAAAATGACTTAATTAATTTGGGTCTCAAGAAAAAAACACAAGCAAGTTTTACTTTTTGGATACCAAATTTATAATCAAAACTATTGCTAAACTTTTTTATAAATAAAATATTGTATTGATTAAAACATAAAATGGAAAAAGCCAAACAACTTATATTTTTAATTTTAGGTATTTTGTCTGCTAGTCTTGGAATTAAAGGCTTTTTATTACCAAATCACTTTATTGATGGCGGAATAACTGGTATTTCTATGCTTTTGTCCAAAATTTTTAATATAAAGCTTTCGTTTTTAATTGTCTTGATTAATTCACCGTTTTTGTATTTGGGCTATAAAAGTATTGGCAAAAAATTCGCTTTGATTAGTGCTATTTCGATTCTGACATTATCTATTTGCCTTTTATTTGTTGAATTTCCAATTGTTACGCATGATAAATTATTAGCTTCAGTTTTTGGTGGTTTCTTTTTAGGAGCGGGTATTGGTTTATCTATTCGGGCAAATTCAGTTTTAGACGGTACTGAAATATTAGCTCTCATTCTCAGTCGTAAAACCCCAGCCACGGTCGGAGACTTGATTTTAATTTTGAATTTAATAATATTTTCAGTTAGTATTTTTGCTTTAGGCCTTGAATCAGCTTTGTATTCGATATTAACTTATTTTTCGGCTTCCAAAACTATTAATTTTATTCTGCACGGCATTGAGGAATTTACGGGAATTATCATTATTTCAAATAAATTTGCCGAAATAAGAGAAGCCATTTTTGAGCAGACCGAAAGAGGGGTAACCATTTATAAAGGTGCTGGCGGATTTTCGAGCGAAGATAAAAATATTTTATTTTGTGTGATTACTCGACTGGAAATTCCTAAAATAAAATCAATTATTGAAGAAATTGACAATGGAGCTTTTTACTTTACTCATTCAATCAGTGAAGTTCAAGGCGGAATGATTAAAGCCACTTCTTTAAGCAAATTAAAATAATTTTTATGTCATTACTGAAATTACTGCTCCCTTAGCAGATTGTGATGTCTGTCCACTAAAACCGCCTTGATTTGTTGGTGGATTAGCATCCAGTGCTTTTTTTGTGGCTACAGCAACTTGTGCCGCTTTTTGTGCATCTTGGCTTTTCCCAGAAACATCGCCATTAGCGTTAATAGAAACTTCTACGGCATTCGGGTCTGACTTGCCAGTATTTTTAGTACCTTGATTTGAGTTAGCAGTTTGAGTGCCTTGAGGTTTTTGATTTGTACTTGCGTTTTGTGGAGGTTTAGTTTCAGTAGTTTGAGATTTGTTTCCGCCACCACTAAAAGCACCTACTACCCCACCAATAACTCTTTTGAGTAAACCTATTACCATTTGCTTGTTTCCTTGTTTTTACGAGGGTTTATACTAATAATGTAAAGCTTGATTATTAAATTGTATTTGTCAGTAAATTAAGAAAAAAATAAACTTGATTAAATATTTTTAATATTGTGTAAAAGTTTTTCGCTAATTGTTTTTTTATAAGTGGAACTCACATTAATTTATAATTGTTTTCAATATATTACAAAACAGGAAGCGGTTATTATGCCAATTTTTAAGACTATTGAGACAAAAGGTGTTCCAGTTAAGATTTTTACTAATGAATTAGAGTTTCAAGCTGAAGCACAATTAATTGATCTTGCGGAGTCTGGAATAGTAGAAGGATTTGTATCGGCTATGCCAGATGTTCATTTTGGAAAGGGAGCAACTATTGGTTCTGTTTTTGCTTCTAATTTTGCGGTTTGTCCAAATGCTGTTGGTGTTGATATTGGTTGTGGAATGGCGGCAATTCCGTATAAAAATTTAACCAAAAATGAATTATCTTTAGAAGTAAAACAAAATATACACAAAGAAATAAAAGAAAAGATACCAACAGGCTTTCTTTCGCATCAAGAACCACAAAAACATAATATTTTAGATAATACAAATAGAACAAATTGGTTAAGTAGTAAAATTAATATTAATACTGCAAAACAAATAGGCACTCTGGGTGGTGGTAATCATTTTATTGAGATTGTTCATGATCAAAATGATATGGTGTGGATTATGTTACATTCGGGTAGTAGAAATATTGGAAAACAAACTGCTGAGTACTATAATCAATTAGCAATCAAGCAAATGGAATTACGAAATATTAAAGCTCCTAATCCAGATTTAAACCATTTACTAATTGAAAGTGAAGAAGGACAAAACTATTTAAAAGATATGTCTTGGTGTCAAGATTATGCTCTTGCAAACAGAGAAACAATGTTATTTAATATTGCTAAAATAGTTGAAAAATATATTAATGTTTTACCTGAGTGGGATAAAGTTATTAATATTCATCATAATTATTGTGCTTGTGAAGATTGTAATATTCTTGAATCTGGAGAAATTATAAAGAAAAAGCTTTGGGTAACCAGAAAGGGTGCTACTAGTGCGAAAAATGGTGAACTTGGAATTATACCTGGTTCAATGGGTACTGGTTCTTTTATTGTTAAAGGTCTTGGAAATCCAGAATCTTGGTCTTCTTGTTCTCATGGTGCTGGAAGAAGTAAATCACGCAATAAAGCCGTAAATGAAATTACTCAAGAAGATTTTGAGAAAAGTATGAATGGAATAATTTGTGAAACAGATCCAGAGTTAAGAGATGAAGCTCCTCAAGCTTATAAAGACTTAAATATTGTTATGCAAAATCAAAATGACTTAGTTGAACCAATTAATAGATTATTACCATTGATCAATATAAAAGGATTTGACAAAGAAGACCGCTTTAAAAGAGAGAAAGCCAAAGTTATTTTTGAGAATATACCTGATTTTGGAATAACTATTTTAGAAATTGAAGTAATTAAAAGTAATAATTCAAAAGAAACAAAGTGGATTTTATTAGATGATTATAAAATGGTAGTGATAAAATCTGATCAAGAGCCAGTTAGAGAGATTTGGGTTAAAACCAAAGAGCATGAAGATAAAAAACTACTTTTGAAATGTATAATAAAAAGCTCATCTGTTGAAAATGGAACTATATTAGAAATATTAGAAATTAAAAAGAAACAAACTTTAAAACTTTCAGGAATACAGGAAAATCACCCTCTCTAAAAACTCATTAAACTTTTAATATACTCTTTTTTATTATAATATTCGCTGGATAAAACCAATAAAATCACAAAAACTTTTTATACTTCTCTCTAGCCTTTTCATAATCTTCTTTTAAATACTCAAAATAATAATTTAATTCATCTTCAGAAACTATTTTTCCTCCCATGCGCTTATGAAAATCTATTACTTTTAAGTTTTCTTTTCTAACATCAAAATGGGACTTTTTAAAATGTAAAGTATAAAAAGCAAATTGATATACCAATAAAGTTGATTGAATAGAAACTATAGAAGGACTATTAGGTTTTATTATCCAACTGCCCCAACAAAAACTATTATCTCTAAAATCATATAATCTTACTGTTCCGTAAGGTTCACCGCTCAAAGATTCAATAATAAAATAATACTCTTCTTTTTCAATTTCTCTTTCTTTGTACTTTTTTATCCAATCAATTTGTGCGTTCAAGTCATTATTCACCGAAGAGAGATGTTTATTTAAATTGCTGTCTAGTCGTAGAGAAAGTATAAATTCTGCATCTTTTATTTCTATTAGTCTTAGTTTAATACTTTTACCTTGAATTATTACATTATTTTGTTCTAATATATTTTTCACTTGTTCATAAATACTTAAAGCAAACTCATAAAATTCTTGAGCTTCTTCCGTAGAAGGTTGTCCGTCTGGCAATAAACCAAATTCCGAAGGATAGCAAGAAGATGTATAAAGTTTATCTAATTTATTTACTATCGTTGTGTCATATTCTTCAAAAATATCTTCAGTTAATTTAAATAGCTTGTTTAAAGAGTGTATCTTGGGTATATCAATATACTTTGCATTGCATTTGCATATTTCAAATAAATCTCCATGTTCTCAGTATAATTCTTTGGAATAAAATCATCTTTTGTAACTATATATAAATCAATGTCGCTATCTGCCGTTGGTTCGCCGTAAGCATAACTGCCAAATAAAATTACTTTTTCAGGGTCAAGTGGTTTTAGAGCCTCTATAATTTGATTTTTAATTTTATCTGGTAATTTCATGATTTTATATTACCTTTTTCTAGTATATTTTTTACTTGTTCATAAATACTTAAAGCAAACTCATAAAACTCTTGAGCTTCTTCCGTAGTTGGTTTTCCATCTGGTAATAAACCAAATTCTGAAGGATAACGAGAATCTATATAAAGTTGATTGAGTGTATCAAGTAAATCATCATTATTTATTTCAAGAGTATCTTTTACGAAGTTTTTCAATTTGAATAAATTATGTTCTTTGGGAATTTTTATTTTTTCTGATTCCATAATAGCTTTAAAAGATTTTTCTATAGATTGTTGAGCATGAAAAGCTACAATATGAGATAAATCATCAAAATCTAATATTTTACTTATTGTTTTCAAATCATCATTGGAAGCTTTAAGCCACTCTTGATCAAGATTCATAATTCTATACCTTCTTTTATTGAATGTCGATAAAAACTACTATTTAAATCTACAAACTTTTCAAACATTTTTCTTGTATGTACTATTAAATCAATTGCTATTTCTTTTTGTAAATCTCTGATTGATCTTGCATATTTTAAATAAATTTCACTTTTTTCTTTAAAACTTTGTGGAATAAAATCATCTTTAGTAACAATATATAAATCAATGTCACTATCTGCCGTTGGTTCGCCGTAAGCATAACTGCCAAATAAAATTACTTTTTCAGGGTCAAGTGGTTTTAGAGCCTCTATAATTTGATTTTTAATTTCTTCTGGTAATTTCACAAAATAGCCCTCTCTAAAAACTCATTATAACTTTTAATATACTCTTTTTCATTATAATATTCACTGGCTACAACTAATCAAACACAATCTTCCGAAAAATCAAACATTTCCCTCCAAATCATTTGTCCAATAAATAAACCTTGATTTTTATCTTTTAACTCAATTATTTGTTTTCTTTTCTAGTAGATTTTTCACTTGTTCGTAAATATTCAAAGCAAATTCATAAAATTCTTTAGCTTCTTCTAAAGAAGGTTGTCCGTCTGGCAATAAACCAAATTCCGAAGGATAGCGAGAATCAGTGTACAAATCATTGATTTTCTTTAATAAAATATTGTTAAGTTTTAAATTAATATCATTCTTCTTTAAGAGATTTGAAAGGTTTATTAAATCATGTTGTTTTGGGTATTTAACTTCTATAAATTCAAAACAAGCCTTAAATAACTTCTCAATCGCTTGTTGTGAATGAAACGCTACAACTGTTGTTAAATATTCATCTTCAATAATATATTTAATATTTTTCAAATCAAGAGAAGATGCTTTTATCCATTCTTCGGCCATTTTATGATTCATATAATTTCATTCCATCATTGAGTATTTCACGAGAAAACATACTATTTAATTCTACAAATTTTTTATACATCTTTTTAGTATGAATAATTAAATCAACTGGAAAGTTTTCCCTTATTTGATCTATTGCATCAATAAATTTTAATTTAATATTCATTTTTTCCTTAAAACTTTTTGGAATAAAATCATCTTTAGTAACAATATATAAATCAATGTCACTATCTGCCGTTGGCTCACCGTAAGCATAACTGCCAAATAAAATTACTTTTTCAGGGTCAAGTGGTTTTAGAGCCTCTATAATTTGATTTTTAACTTTATCTGGTAATTTCACAAAATAGCCCTCTCTCTAAAAACTCATTATAACTTTTAATATACTCTTTTTCATTATAATATTCACTAGCTAAAACTAATAAAACACAATATTTTTATTTGGGTATAATTGAATTAACAGAAAGAATTAAAATGATGGGTATTAAAAAAGAATTTTATTTAGATTTAAGCAATTCAGATAATAATATACTGGATTTGAGTGAGTATAAAGGTCAGAAAGTGAAAGTATCTGTCGAAACTGAAGATATCGTAGATCAGAATTTCTTACAATTTTTTGGTTCTATAAAATGGAAAGATAAAGAATCACTCGAATATCAAAGGGATTTCAGAAATGAATGGCAATAAGTATATACTGGGCACTTGTACTATTATTAATTTCTTTTCTGGTAGAAAAAATTTTTTATCAAACCTTGAGAAAAACTACTCACTCGGAATATCTATAATTAGTGAAATTGAGAATTCAGAGAATTGATTATAGCCTTTGATATTTCTTCTTCGCAAAAAGATTTTATTGATTTAATAACCTTAATGAGAAAAGAATCCAACTTAAAGTTGCCAGATTGTATAATTGCATCTACTGCTATTTATAACCATGCTAGTTTAATTACTTCTGATACAGATTTCAAGAGGATAAAAAATTTAAGTTTAGTATTAATCTAACAAAGTACTTTTTCTCTTTATAGACTTCATTAATTAAGTAATCAATAACTAAATCCAATTTAGCCAAAAAAGTTTAATATGTTTAAGTAAGTATATTGCTTAGCTTTAGGTTATAATTATACGCTTAGAGAATGCGTTTGCCTCGGATCAAAACTTTCCTTATTCTGTGTAAATTTAAATAAAATGTCATTAGAACAAAGAATTAATTGTTTAAGTCAATTATTACTAAAGAAAGAAATATTTAATTTTGATAATTTTCTTGCTGAATTGCAGACACTTATAATAGATAATAGTGAGAAAATAACTTATTTGTATTTGATTTTATTGGCTCGTTATCCATCGGTGGAAGAAATCGAATTTGCAAAATTTCAGTTACAGTTTTCTCCTATTCAAAAAATTGCTGACTTTATTAAACAGAGTAATGAATATAATCAACTAATAAAAACTGCAAATGTTGAGTATCAACTAATAATAACTGACTCAAATGCAGTGTATTTAGATTCGACTGGAACTTTATATGCCCCTTTTAATACAGGTATTCAACGAGTAGCTCGTTCACTTTTTGAAAACTTAATAAATTCTGATACTAGTATATATTTTTATGCGACTATTGGTAATTCTCTGAGACCGTATTTATTACCTGAACAGCTTAAAGATAAACTTTTGAATTGGAATAAAGAGGTTCTTTATAAAAAAAATAATCAACATTTGACAAAAAATATATTGAATTCATTAAGAACTATATATAAACAGTTTTTTGCAAATAAATTTGTAGATAATATTAGAAGACCAATTCAAGAACATTTTTTCAATCAATTGCATAAACCTAAAGGTATTATTCAAATACCCGTATTCAAGACGAATTCCAGTATATTATTAGTAGAAGTTTTATTGTCTAAAGGAAGAGAAAGTTTATATGCTTCTTTAAATAATATTTTTGATCTAAACCTTTCTATGATTATATATGATTTATTGCCTATTACTAGAGCAGAGTTTTTTACAGAAGAAATGACATCTGCTTTTGCCGAATACCTAAAGTTATTAAGATATGTAGATAAAATTTCTTGTATTAGTGCAAGTGTTCAATTAGATGTAGAAAACTTTATTGAATGCTTAAATACTAAAAATAAACCTCTGATTAAAACTCATTTATTGGCTGGATTAGAAGAACAAAACACAATTACAAATACTCATTGCAAACAGATAGACATACCTTTAATTCTTAGTATTGGTACTATTGAACCCAGAAAAAATCACTTGAATTTATTACGAAGTGCTTATAGTTTGTGGGAAAAAGGTTTGAAATTTAAATTGCATTTTATTGGTGTTTTGGGCTGGAAATCAGCTTCCTTTATTAAAGAATTTACTCAGTATCAAAAAAAGTATCCAGAATATTTGCAATACTTAAATCATATTGATGATAATACCTTAAAAATTTTATATAAAGAATGCAAGGCAACAGTATTTATTTCATGGGCTGAAGGATTTGGCTTGCCTATTTTGGAATCTTTAAGTTCTGGAAAACCTTGTATAACTACTAATTATGGAAGTATGAAAGAAATTGCAGATAAAACAGGTGGCTGTATACTGGTTAATCCCAGTTGTATTGAAGATATTGCAAAATCACTAGAAGTTATTTTAATAGATCAAACAAAATATAATCAACTCAAAGAAGAAATAAATTCCTTTCAATGGCATTCTTGGAAAGATTATAGTAAAGAGATATTAGATTTTGTACTTCTTGATTAGTGCCAAATTAATTACCCTTTCACAAAAATAAAAAAAATATGAATCAAGATATAAGATGGAAA
>CANLFK010000085.1 GCA_947489925.1 Candidatus Caenarcanales bacterium | reverse complement strand
GTGCGGCTGGAACTGGAAACTTATTAACTGGACTAACAAATAAATATAATGTTTATGCTTCCACGCTTGACAGGCAAGATGTTGATGTGATGAAAGACCGCATTAAAAACGGAGCAAACCTTTTAGAGAGCCATGTTTTTCAATTTGATTTTTTGAATGATGATTTTAATGATTCTAAAGTACCAAAGGGCTTGCAAGAAATTATTAATAATCCAGAAAAACGCAAAAAATTACTTATTTATATTAATCCGCCTTATAAAAGAGGCTTAGGAGTTGCTTTGACTAATTGGCACAAAAAAGAGATGGGAAGAGCTAAAGATGAATTATTTGCTCAATTTCTTTATCGAATTCATTGTCAGCTTAATGGTGTTATAATAGCGGAGTTCTCAAAATTAAAAGTTTTACAAGCACCAAATTTTCAAGTTTTTAGAAATAATTTTCAAGCGAAATTAAAAAAAATATTTATTATTCCAGCAGATACATTTGATAATGTGAAAGGACAATTTCCAATAGGTTTTAAAATTTGGGATACAAAAATTCAAGAAAAATTTGAGAAAGTAAAAGCAGATGTCTTTGATAAAAAAAGAATTTTACAAAAGAAAAAAGTATTTTGTAATTATGAAAATTATCAACTTATAAATAAATGGTTGAATACTTTTTCTAAAAGTGAAAAGTCTGATATTTTAGGTTACATGAATACAAAATGTAATGATTTTCAACATCAAAATCGAATAGTTATTGGTAATAAAAATATTTTATCAAGAGGAGATATTCACAAAGAAATACAAGTAAATAACTTAAAAGAAACTAGTATTTATTTTTCTGTAAGACATCTATTCAAACCTACTTGGCTAAATGATAGAGACCAGTTTTTATATCCAAAGACAAAATGGGAAAAAGACACTGAATTTCAAAATAATTGTTTAATTTATACTTCATTTCACGGACAAAATCGCATTAGCTCCAAACAAGATATAAATCACTGGATTCCTTTCACAGAAAAAGAAGTAAATGCCAGGGAAAAATTTGAAAGTAATTTTATGAGTAAGTTTATTGCTGGAAAAATTCAACAAGATCAAGAGAATAAATTATTTGAAAAGAAAAAAGTATCTTCTATTAACGAACCATTAGAATTTTCAAATGAAGCAAAAGCCGTTTTTAATGCTGGTAGAGAGCTTTATATTTATTATCATGCTCAGCCAAATTGTAATGTTAATGCTTCACTTTATGATATTAGAGAGCATTTTCGATTACAAAGTGAGAAAGATGAAAAATATACTGAATTAATCGGTAATTTGAGGGAGAGCTTAAATAATTTAGCTGAAAAAATACAGCCTAAAGTTTATGAATATGGCTTTTTGCTTGAGTGAGAAATTTGTCAGTGATAATAATTCAATTAAATGGTAATAAAGTTGAGCTAGAAAAAGCTTTAGAAAATAGTTTATTAAAAGTGGGCGATATTATCCAAATTGGCAAAAGAGACTTTTTGGAAGTAGTTTAAAAAATGAGAGAGTTTTTAATTTTAACAAACAATTGCTAAACGCATTTCTACATCAAATTCTTCAGAATAACCAAAGTCAGATTTTTGTTCTTCAATTTCTTTCATTTGTTCTTTAACATAATCAGCTAATTCTTGTAATGAAATAGTTCCGTTTTCATCAAAGTCTATTTGAGCTTCACCTTTTAAAGCTTCTAAAATACAATCAGTAAATGTCCATTCTCCCGTTGAACTTTTAGTACAAAGCGAAGAAGCTAAAGCCGCATAATTATATTCAGACTCCACTGTCTCAGCAAAACGGGAAATATTTCCAGAATAACAACAGTCAGCCATTAATAAAATATCATAACCTTCAAAATTTTCTTCAATTGCATCTACTAAATCACTTAAAGTAAATGACTCTTCGGTTGGGTGACAAAAACATAAATCATAATCAAGTTCGCTTTCTTCGATTAAATCACCATGCCCAGAATAATAAAAAATAAAAAGTGTATCTTCATCAGAATCTGCTAAAAAGTCTGGTAAAAAATCAATTAAACTTTCAGAATCACCTGCATCATCACGAATATGAATATTGTTTTTGTTTGGAACACCACATTCTTTAAAAAATTCATGCAAAACTAAATCTCTATGTCCGATTTCATCTTCTGGATCATCCCACTCTGAAAGACCTAAGCCAAGTACTAGAACTTTTGTGTTTTTTGGATTCCAATCCTTTTTCAATCTTGACATATATTTTTACACAAAATAATTTTTAGAGAAAACTTTTGCTTATGATACAAAACTTTGGGGGAAAAGCAAGAACTAAAGGACAAAATTATGAAAGAAAACATTGAAATACAGCCTAAAGTTTTTAATATTTGTTTAGGCTTGTTAAGATATTTGTCATTGAGAATAATTAAACAAAATGGCAATAAAGTTAAGCAAATATGAAATATCAAAATATCCGTGAAGAAGAGCTTAAGAACAAGGTTTCCCAAGATTATTTTGCTGATTTTGATACAACTAAAATTATCGGAAATATTGACTTTTGTATCACTCACAAACACAATTCTCTTTTTGAAAATAGCTCTCTTCTGTGGGCGGAAGCCAAAAAAGGCAAATCTAATATTTATAATTCGCTTGTGCAGTTGATTTTGACCATTGGAAAAGCTAGAACATTTGACAAGCACTTACCTCCCGCTTTTTTAGGGGCTTTTGACGCAGAACAAATTGCTTTTATTCAGTACAATCAAATTCAAGAAATTTTTTATTTAAATGATTTTAATTGGAATGTTACCCCGTCCAATCACGAAACTAAAGAATTTAAATTAATTTTTGAAAAAGTAAAAAATATTCTTGAAAATGATTCTCTTTTGTTTAAATTTGTTGATGATGACCATGAAATAAAAGAATTTATCAAAACTAATTTTGTTGCTGGTAACTCGGAGAGCAGTAAAATACAAATTGATAAAAATAATTTTATTACGATTTACACAAAATGGCTTGCAGTCGTAAAATCCACCATTATTTTAGATTGGGATATTGCTAAAAAAAATAATATACTTGACGGAGACTTTTATTTAGCGGATTTGCTTTCGGGTGAGAATCAAACTCTAAAAGAAAAACTTTTTGTTATTTTAAAACAAGACCGCTATGAATTTGACCGTAAGCTTCATGAAATGGGCTTTCTTGGCTCAAAAACAACTGGATTTAATGATAATCAAAAAGCACATAAACAATTTTGGAATAAATATATTCGTCCACCCAAAGAGGAATATTGGGATTATATTGTCGAAAGGCGAGATTTGCTTGTGCCTCAAGATGTCAGGGAGCGGAAAGGCAGTTTTTTTACGCCACAAATTTGGGTTGAACTTTCTCAAAAATACTTAACTGATGAGCTTGGTGAAAACTGGCAAGATGAATATTATATTTGGGATTGTGCTGCTGGGACTGGAAACTTATTAACTGGTTTAACAAATAAATATAATGTTTATGCTTCAACGCTAGACCAGCAAGATGTGGATGTAATGAAAGACCGCATTAAAAACGGTGCAAATTTATTAGAGAGCCATGTTTTTCAATTTGATTTTTTGAATGATGATTTTAACGATAAGAAAGTTCCAAAGGGCTTACAAGAAATTATTAATAATCCAGAAAAACGCAAAAAATTACTTATTTATATTAATCCGCCTTACGCTGAAGCTAGCAATAAAAAAACCTTAAAAAAAGGAATAGAAGGAAATAGAGCGGTAGAACAAAGTTATATTAATCAAAAGTATTCAAAACACCTTGGGCAAGGCAATGCTGAATTGTTCATACAATTTTTTACAAGAATTTATTTTGAGCTTTCAGATTGTAAGATGGCAAGTTTTAGTAAATTAAAACATATTAATGGACCTCATTTTTCAGATTTTAGATCTTTCTTTAAAGCTAAATTTAAAAAAGGTTTTATAATACCAGCAGACACTTTTGACAATGTAAAAGGACAATTTCCGATTGGTTTTATGCTTTGGGATTTAGCTAAAAAAGAAGAAATTAAAAAAATTAAGTGTGATGTTTACTTGAGCAAAGGAGAAAAGCAAAAACAAAAGACCTTTTATTCTTATCACGATAAAAAATATATGAATGATTGGATTAAGCCTTTTAGAGCCGATCCAGTCAAAAATCAACTTATTGGTAAATTTCCTTTTAAAGGTAATGATTTTCAAAACCAAAATATGATACAAATCGTTCATCAAAAGATGGATTACAATGTTGAGGCTGGGCAGTTTCTAATTAATCAAAAAAATGTAATTTACGCTTGTGTTTATTTTGCAATAAAAAAATGTATTCCAGCTAGTTGGATTAATGATAGAGACCAGTTTTTATACCCAAAGAAAAAATGGGAAACTGATACTGAATTAAAAAATAATTGTTTAGCCTATACACTTTTTAGTAATAAAATACAAAGTAAGTACGGTACAAATCACTGGATTCCTTTCACAGAAAAAGAAGTAAATGCAAAAGACAAATTTGAAAGTAACTTTATGACAAATTTTATTAAAGGAAAAGTGAATACTGAAATTACAAATGATTTATTTGATATATTACCTAAACAAAATCAAGAGCCATTAGAATTTTCAGACTGTGCAAAAGCCGTTTTTGAAGCTGGAAAAAAACTTTATATTTATTATCACGCTCAGCCAAATTGTAATGTAAACGCTTCACTTTATGATATTAGAGAGCATTTTCAGGGACGCAATGAAAAAGGTAATATGAATAGTAAAAGCCAAGATGAAAAATATACTGAATTAATAGGTAATTTGAGAGAACAATTAAATGTTTTAGCTGAAAAAATACAACCTAAAGTTTATGAATATGGCTTTTTGCTTGAGTGAGATATTTGTCATTGAGAATAATTAAACAAAATGGCAATAAAGTTGAGCTAGAAAAAGCTTTAGAAAATAATTTATTAAAAGTGGGCGATATTATTCAAATTGGCAAAAGAGACTTCTTGGAAATAACTTGAAAAATATTTATTTAATTAAGACTATTAAGTTAAGCTCCTATCCGCTATGATTAAACTAGTTTTTTATTTAGGATTTTTAAATGAATTTGCCTGCTTATTATCCGAATAGTGCAAAAGTTAATGCCAAAAATCATCTTGAAATTGGTGATTATGACTTAGTTGAATTGGCTGACCGTTTTGGAAGCCCACTTTATGTTTTAGATGAAAAGACAATCAGAGACACGGCTCGTGAATATAAGCAAGCCTTAGATGAATTTTACCCAAATAATCTGCCAATTTTTGCCAGTAAGGCTTTAGCTCTCAAAGCGGTTTTTGCTATTTTGCAAGAAGAAGGTTTTGGCTTAGATGTCGTTTCGGCTGGCGAATTATTTACGGCTGAATCAATTAATTTTCCAGCGGATAAAATTTACTTGCATGGTAATAATAAATCAATTGATGAGTTGGAAAGAGCGGTAAATTATGCTGGCACAAAAGTTATTATTGATAATTTTCATGATATAAAACTCTTAGGTCAATTAAATAAACCAATTGATTGTTTGCTCAGATTGACGCCCGGTATAGAATGTCATACGCATGATTATATTAAAACTGGTCAGATAGACAGTAAATTTGGCTTTGATTTAGAGCATTTGATTGAAGCAATTGAAAGAATAAAAGAAACAAATAATATTAATTTAATTGGTTTGCATGCTCATATTGGTTCGCAAATTTTTGAAGTTAATCCATATGAAGATGTAGCTCGGATTTTACTAGAAAATTTTGTTAAGTTAAATGAAAAATACAATTTAAAATTTCAGGAATTGAATATTGGTGGTGGAATTGGCATAAATTATACGACAGCTGATGATCCACCTAATATTAGGGAAGTAATGCAAGTTTTAAGCCATAAAGTCAAAAGTTTAATAAATGAATTCAAGCTTGAAACACCCAAATTAATTGTTGAACCAGGAAGAAGCATTGTTGGACGGGCTGGAGTAACAGTTTATGAAATTGGCTCAAGCAAAATTGTACCAAAAGGTCGTCATTATATTGCCGTGAATGGTGGCATGGCGGATAATCCAAGACCAATTACTTATCAGGCTAAATATTCAGCTTGTGTCGCAAATAAAGCCAATTTAGCCAATAATCAAGTTTATACAATTGCTGGTCGTTATTGTGAATCGGGTGATATTTTGATTAAAGACATTGAATTACCAGCTGATCTAGAACCAAAAGACTTAATTGTTTTATTTGGAACAG
This sequence comes from Candidatus Caenarcanales bacterium, assembly GCA_947489925.1. Taxonomy (GTDB): domain Bacteria; phylum Cyanobacteriota; class Vampirovibrionia; order Caenarcaniphilales; family Caenarcanaceae; genus JAAFJH01. The sequence continues at coordinate 2,795 of CANLFK010000085.1, read as the reverse complement.
GTGCTTATAATTATTCAATGTCTTCTAATTATAATCGTGTGCCTAAGCCAGCCATGGTTTTAGTCCAAAATGGAGAAGCCGAAATTATTTTGCAAAGAGAAAGCTTGGAAGATTTAATCAAAAATGATACTTTGCCGTCTCGTTTAATAAAGTAGCTCAAAGGAATAAAACTTAGTGAATCCAGAAGAGAATGCACCTAATATTTTATTCAATATTTTTTCTGGTAATTTATTCGGTTTAAGCTGGCCAATTGCGGTTATTTCAGTTTTTCAATTAATTATTATTGGTTATTTAATATTGGTTATTTATTGGCGAACCAAAGGAACTCAAGTTCAAAAATTAATTAATGGCATTTTATTTTTAATCCTAATTATTGGCTTATTTTATTTATTTAAACTTAGAATTTTCACTTTTTTATTTGAGTTATTTTTGCCAGCCATTGTTGTTTCTTTGGTTGTTTTATTTACACCCGAGGTCAGGCGTTTTCTGTCTAATTTGGGGCAAGATGGTTTAACTTGGTTATTTTTACTAACTTGGGTAAAAGATACGACTAGTAATAATAATGAAGAACCCAGATCAATTAAAGATTTAGTAAAAGAAATTATTGATGCAGTTGAAATTTTTTCTGGGAACAAAACGGGAGCTTTAATTGTCTTTGATAATACTTGGTCTGATAGATTGTATATAAACTCTGGCCGCAAGCTAGATGCAGTCGTCAGTACCGAGTTACTCCTGAATATTTTCTACCCTAAATCTCCTCTTCATGACGGGGCTGTCTTAATTCGCAATAAACGGATTCATGCAGCTTCCGTCATTTTACCAATTACCGAAAATCCAAAACTTAATCCTTGGCAATACGGAACAAGACATAGAGCGGCTTTAGGTATTTCAGAAACTAATCCTAATTGTATTTGCCTAATTGTATCCGAAGAAACGGGGGGCATTTCAATTGCTGAAAACGGTAAAATCAGTAAAATCTCTTCAATGGAAGAATTATCACCAATTTTAGAAGTCAAATTATTAACTCTGGAAGCTTAGTTGTAATAAATATTTTCAATAAATCAATCTGACTACGGTATAAAACTGTTAGATATTTTATATAGAGAGCTTGTTTTAGGAATTAATTTGCTAAAGAATTTTGTCTTTTTACTCCAATCCCCTGAAAGTGGGCTATTAGAGAGTGGAGTTAGGCATTTAAACCTTGAGAAGCTTTTTGTGTTTTTTATCTGTCGAACTCACATTAGCTAGCAATCCCGAAATAAAGTGAACTACTGTTTAATTAGTTTCTAAAGAATTTTATTTGCTAAACCCCCTAGGGAGCATCCTGAATTTAAAATGAAAGAAATTCAAGGTAGAATTATAAGTAAATACTGAAATGGAAGATAAAAAACAATGGACGCAAAAGACAAGGAAGAGTTGAAATATCATTGCTTCATCTAGTTCAGCTTGTGTCAGCACTTCTTGTCTCATTAAATGATCTAATGATTCATTTTTCCAAATTGGTCTCTTTTTAATAGATATATCTACCTCGAGATTGCTATAAAAGTAAGGTAGCAAAAACAGCTTTCTCTTCACCTAAAATTGATGTTTTACGCTTGAATTATAGATTTAGACAATTTCAAAAGTATATTTAGTACCATTCTGGGTTTGAATTGGTTTTATACCTACTTTTAAATTTGTAGGCACATCTCCAAACAAATAAGAAAGTTTTTCATTTAGAGTTTGCAGGCTGGCTTCAGCTTCACTTCGGCTATCATAGTTGAGATAACCATAACCCGCTTGCTGATTAATATCTTGGATCATAGCATTAATGTCATTTTTAATTTCCTGATCATTTGTGTTGTTTTTTAAATAATTTGAAATGGCTTCATCCTTCTCTACTGGTGTCATACTAGTAAAGCCATCAATTTTATCTATTATGTTTCCCATTACAGTATCAATTGCATATGTTGTCTCCTGATAACTTCTAGACGAAACCTTTGTGCTTGGATCCAACTTTGAGGCTATCTCCTGCAATTCATTCGATAATAATGTAGCTATTTGAGGTAAATCTGCTTGAGTATTATCAAAGTCATTTTTTGGGCTAATGTTGACGATTCCCTCTAGTACGCCATTTGTATTCCTGAATAAAGCATTAGTTGCTAAGCTGTTTTGATCTATATCAGAAAGAAAAACATTTGTATCTATTGTGGATAATTTATCTGCCAAACCTTTAAATCGAGGCATTTGAAGAAGTGATTCAACTTCATTTTGTAATTTATCTTCAATTGGGTCTTTTTTGTTTGGGTTTGTAATTAAAACAAGTCCATTGCCCAAATCTGTCTTTTCATAAATACCTGAATCAAGAACTGAATTGAGAGCCTTCACTTCTTCTTGATTGAAATTTCTATTTCCGTCACTAGAAGAAATTTTTGATATCAGCTCTCCAGCCGTTAATTCACTGGGAGTAATTGTTTGTCCGTTCAGTTCAATTACAGTCGGAACAGGATTAATTGTCGGGGTAGGGGTAGCTGTCGGAACAGGAGTAACTGAAGGAGTTGGGGTAACTGAAGGAGTTGGAGTAACTGAAGGAGTTGGAGTAACTGAAGGAGTTGGAGTAACTGAAGGAGTTGGGGTAACTGAAGGAGTTGGAGTAACTGAAGGAGTTGGAGTAACTGAAGGAGTTGGGGTAACTGAAGGAGTTGGAGTAACTGAAGGAGTTGGGGTAACTGAAGGAGTTGGAGTAACTGAAGGAGTTGGAGTAACTGAAGGAGTTGGAGTAACTGAAGGAGTTGGGGTAACTGAAGGAGTTGGAG
>CANLFK010000084.1 GCA_947489925.1 Candidatus Caenarcanales bacterium | reverse complement strand
TCTTTTATAAAATGCCTAATTAAGTCTTAGAGAGCGAGCTGGCTTTAAATTTTAGTTTTGTATTATAAAGTAATAAGGTTTATATGATAGGCCAATTCTTTTATAAATCTCTAATTAAGTTTCAGAGAGCGAATTGGCTTTAAATTTTAATTTTGTATTATAAAGTTATGATATTAATAGTAGTAAAGTAATAGAAAATATAGTAATAAAGTAATAGAAATAAATATGAAAGAAATAGACCAGTTCTTTTATAAAGTCTCTAATTGAATATCAGAGGGTGAACTGGCTTTAAATTTTAGTTTTTTATTATAAGTAACAGTTTTCATTTTTTATAAATGAGCCTTCCTTTTATCCCTTTAGAAAGCTCAATAATATAAGGATTAATTGACTCAAAAACAAATACAAAGTGAAAAAGATTTAATCTAATCTGAGTTCAAAGTTTTATTGGAGTACGAATGGAATTTTTCTTTTTGCAAAACTGACATTATTTATTTAGTTTTTGGCTTGAGTCTTTTAAATAAGTGTTAATTGCTTCGCCTAAAGCTTCGGCTAATTTTTCTTGATACTTTTGGGAAGATAATTTTTCTCTTTCATTTTTATTTGATAAATAACCCGTCTCAATTAAAGTTGATGGGACAGCGGTTTCCCTTATCACAACAAAGCGAGCCTTTCGGACATAGCGATTAGGAGCTTTAGTTGAGTTTACAAGATTTTTATGTAATGATTCAGTGAATTCTTGGCTTTGCGGAGTAAAATAATAGCTCTCAATTCCTTTGACATCAGAGCTAGTTTGCAAAGCATTACAATGAATACTAACAAATAAATCTGGTTTCACTTGTCTGGCAATATTTACTCTTTCATCTAAGCTCACAAAACGGTCATCTTCACGGGTTTGTACTGTTTGAATTCTATATTTTTTAAGGTTTTTTTCTAAATTTTTGGCAATAGCTAAAGTAATAGTTTTTTCTTCGATACCATCATAAATAGCACCCGCATCATAACCGCCATGCCCAGCATCAATTACTACTTTATATTGTTTACGATTAATTGTTTTATTTTTTATTTGTTTTTCAGCAACTGTTAATTTTTCAATGGGGTTTAAATTGACAAATAAAGTTTTTTTATCGGTGCTTAATTCATGTTTAAAGTCGATTTTCTTTTGGCTTAAATCAAAAACTAAACGAATAGATTTTAAGTCTTTTTCGAGTTTACCTTTTCGCAGACTAATTAATAAATTTTCAGGACTTGGCTTAATTTCAGGTAAATTTAAATTATTTTCGCTCTCATCTTCTTTTTCAAAATTCAATAAATCAATTACCAAACGGCTTGGCGAATCTAAATGAAAAATTTTGTATTTAATATTTTGATCTGGGTTTTTGATAATGATTTTTCGCCCATTATTTTCAATTGCAAGTTTTTTTTCTGATTGAATAGTTGATTTTTCTTTATTATTATTTGTATTTGATTTGGGTTTCTCAATTTGTGAAATTAAATTATTCTCTTTTTTGCTCAAAATAAGCTCTAATTCTGATTGATTATTGTCTAAATACCAATTTTCAGCGGCTGTGCCTTCCAAGGTAATTCTCACGGTTTCAGGATCGAATTGCACCAATGAAATCAATTCAGAACCAGTTTCAGCAGCCGAAAGCCTTTTTGTTAAGCTTATATTTTGTAAAGCCGCATTAGGAAGTTCAATAATTACTAACTTTTTTTTGTCTTCTTTTTTTGAATTATTTGAACTTGGCTGATTTTGCCCCTGAATTTTATAAGTTAATTTATTTTCAGACTTTAAGATTAATTGTTTTTTGTCTGCATCCCAAGTGCTGGCAGTAATAAAATTTAATTTATTTGTTTTTGCAAGACTGTCAGAATTAGTATTTTTAGTTTTTGAGCTTTTAGTTTTGCTAACCGACCTACCCGCAGAGGCAAATGAAACTTTCAGATTAGAAGATGCGAAATTTAATTTATACTTTTGAATTTGTTCTGGACTAGCTTCAATGACAATACGAGTAATTTTTGGGCTTTCGCTGAATTGACTCATTCTAATTTGGCTATTTTCAGAATCAAGTAATAATTTGCCTTTAATATTTTCTGCTTTTAATTCAGTCTCTGGAAAGTCCAAAACTAATTTTTCAGTAGAGGAAGTTGCTCCGTTTAAAATCATGGTTTTAGGCTTTGGAAGACCTTTTTTGCGACCAAAAACAATATTAACCGTATTATTCCGTACTGAAACTTCATTTAATAAAAAATCATCAGCTTGAGCAGAAATTCTGTAAGGAAAAAAGAGAAAAACAAAACAAGTAAATATAAATAAAAAACGACAAAACATCTTAAATAATTAAAAGTAAAAATATATTTATTAATTAACTTTGAATCTCAAAAAATAAATTTGTTCCCGCTCAAGAACTTGATTGACATGTTTTTATAGTATATTCTAAATTAATTTTTTCTTTTCTTGTGTTTACGCTTTAATAATTATAATTGAGACAAAATAACTTTCTCTTAGTATTGATTTTGGTTTTAAGAGCTTTAGGAGCTGCACAGGAAAATGATTTAATTGGTTTTATTAATAATTTCAGTTTAAAGAAAACTATTTTAATTTTTCCATTACACTTTTATACAAATTTGTCTTTTCAAAATCTTCTTTTGCATAATCTCTTAATATTAATTCAATTTCACCTTTTGGACGATTGGCTTCGGTATTGCTTGCTTCTTTGTAAATAATTGAGACTAAATCATGCCCATTGCAAAGCAAAAATAAATCATGTTTTTCATCAATTAATTTTTCAATTTCTGTTAATAGTTCTTCTCTTTGTACTTCTACTTTAGGAGAGCGTTCCAATAGCTCATCAATAAAATTTTCTTTGGAAAGTTCTATCTTTTCGTGATTTTTTAGAAAGCCAAAGTTTAAATTCAACTTACTTCGGTACTGATACCAACGAGCATAACCAATAAATTTAATTCTCTGCAAGCATGAACTGCGAAATTCCTCAATGTCATTTTCTAAATTATTTTCATTAATAATACGAAGAATCACTTTATCAGACTTTAAACACATTGTTTCAGCACAGCTTGTATCAGTTAAAAATACATTTTCACAGTTGGGTTTTGTGCCTTCCAAATGGTGAAAGTCAGCATCTCTGATACCAATAAATTGTTTTGATTCTTGAGATAAAATTTCAACGGCTCTTTCTAAATCACTGCAACCGCCAGCAACTTCACGGATTTCATATTTTTCTTTTTTATAAAAATTTTTATATAATCTCACATCAAACTTGCCCTCTACAATTATAAATATTCTCTTTTTGTTCTGAGGGTGTCTAATTGACAATTTTAAATCATCAATAAACTCAAGAAATGTTTGAGCTTTTTTTAAAGAGCTTAATTGCTTCATTTTGCTTGATTCTTCTCACTTTCATCAAACAAGTCAGTTACTAAATCCCAATGATCATTTATTATTGCTGGTGCGTGAGTAGCTACAATTACTTGAATATTTTTAAGTTCAACTATCCTTTTTAAGTCTTCAATAAAATCGTGTTGCCAAGCTACATGCAAAGAAATTTCTGGTTCATCAATTAAAAGTAAAGTATTTTCAGTTGTTTTAAAAATCAATTCATAAAGCAAAACTATTTGATGTTTTTCACCCGATGAAAGCTCTTCAAGAGAGAGTATTTTTCCTTTATCATTTCTGCAAATAAAGCCTTTTTCTAAATCAATTTCAATATGCTTAAAACTTAATCTTCTTTCACTTAAAATATCAACGAATAATTTAATCTTTTCCAATAAATCATCAAATACGCTTAATTTCTTCTCTAAATCATCTAAATCAACTGATACAAGCTTCAAATCATTTTCACTAATTTCATTTAAATTTGGCATATCCAGTTCTATTTCAGAGAGGTCATATTTTTTTAAAACTTTTTGTTTTTCCTTTAGTCTCTCAACTTTGCTTTTTACAATATCTTTAGAAATTATTTCTTTGAAATTTAAAACTCTCTTTGAAAAGTCTGCACTAAGCTTTTCAGAAGTTTTACCATATTCATCTCGCTTCTCATCTATTAATAATTTTAATTCTTCAGGACATTTTTTGATAGACTCCAGTAAAAAATAGTTCTCTCCATCTTCTATTTCAAGCCTATTTATTCCTATCAGATAACTTTTTACTGAATTAAGCAAAGTAGAAGCTCTCTCCTCTTTTTCTAAGAAGAAAGATGAAAATTGCTCAAAGCCTTCCTTGTTTAGAGGTAGTGTAACGGGTGTTTTGAAAAATTCTTTTTCCTTTTTAATAAAGCAGATGTCTATTTCAAAAGTCTTATTATTTTTAGAAGTTGTTTTTGTATTAATGTCCTCTGTTACTTTAAAATCTGGAGGAATAAACTGACTATTTTTATTGAATTGACTTTGATTTGATTTTGTTTCTTCTGGAGCTTCAGCTTCTTTCTTTGTAATTTCCAATTTAAAATCATTTTCAAAGAAGACTTCTATTTGTTCAAAAACTAATTTATGGAAAAACGAGAATTGTCGCTGAAAAAGAGAGTACAAAATATTCAAAATCATTGTTTTACCGAAGCCATTTGGTCCAGTAATAATTTTCAAGTTCTCTTCATTTGTAAAGTCCAAGTCATAATCAAATAAGTCAAACAAGCTTTTTATTTTTAAGCGATTAATTTTCATTTTACAAATTCTAAATATTTAGGTTAATTATAGACAAATCCAAGCTCAAATCATTTAGTATTATCTTTTTTCATTTTCTTGTTTTTACTTTCTCAATGAATTATTTTAAACAATTAAATATTTTAGTATTGATTTTACTTTTTGGCTTCGGTTCAGCTAATTCCGCACAAGAAAATGATTTAATTGGTTGTATTAATAATTATCCAATTTACAAAACTGAATATGACAGACTTTTGAGCAAAGATTTAGACAAATTCAAAACTGAATATATTTTTGATCCATGGAAAAACGCTTCGGTTGAAGATTTTGAGAAGCGGAAAAATTTAATTGAAAAGCTCAAAAAGCAAAATAGTTTTTTTATACCAAGCACCGCCAGTCAATATCATTATGAATTTAGTCAAAAGCAAAAACAATTTGGCAATCCGCTGAATACTTATGATTTAAATTCTTATGCGGAAGAAAATGCTTTACTGACTGAGTTCTTTCAGCAAAATAATCAAAAGAAAATACAAAATAAATTAATTGACAAAGCTCTTTTATTGCAAGAAGCCAAAGCCCACAATTTAAATATTATGCCTTGGGAAATTGAGACGGCCTTTCAAAAAGTGCAAACTAAATATTCTAATCCATATGAATTTCAGGAATTTTTGCGGCTGAATAATGCTAATGAATTTGATTTAAGGAATTCCTTGGAAGAACAAATTTTAATTGATAAGCTTGGCTCTGAAAAGGAAAACTGGGCAAATTGGTTAATTGAAAGAAAGAATAAAAGCCAAATTGAGTTTTCATTAACAGGGTTAAACATTTCTCAGTGCGGGAATTCGCAACAAATTGAAAGTCAAATTATTAATGCTCCTAACCCAAAAGTCAATTTGATTGAGGCTAAAGACAAAAATGAAAATAAATTAAATAAACTAAAATTCTGGAATAAAGAAGGAAAAAATAAAAATAATTGGACAAAGCTTTTTCAAAAAGAGAAAATTTAAACTAATTTGGCGTAAAATATCAGATAAGTTAAGCTACTAAAAAAATAAAATGGATAAGAATACTGACTCTCAGAAAAAATTAGAATTGGCAACTAGCGTATTGATTGCTTATATAAATGCTAACAAAACTTCATCTAGTGTTTCTGATGACAAAGACGAAAAAAAAGATGACAAAAAATCATCAGCTGGAGCTATTAAACCTTTAACTCAGGACGAAATTTTAAATACTTTAGAAGCAGTTTATCGTAAAATGCACGAATTAGTTCCTCATCAAGAACGAAAAATAGGTTTAATGTAATAAGTCTTCAAAACTTCTTTATCATAAAGCCAAATTAAAGTTTATAATGTTTACAATTATTGACCTTGTATCACAATTCTTATGATTGAGCTTTATCGAGTTTGTAAAGAATATCAGAATGGTCAATTGGTCTTGAAAGATGTAAATTTGCATGTTCCGATGGGGCAAATGGTTTTCTTGATTGGAGAAAGCGGAGCGGGTAAATCAACTTTACTGAAAATTTTATACAAAGGCGAGGACTTCACTGCTGGTCGTGTTTTAATTGGTCGAGTTGATATTAGTCGTTTAGTTGATTATTCACAATTAAGAAGAAGAATTGGTTTAATCTTTCAAGATTCTAGCCTTTTACCACATTTAACTGTTTTTGATAATGTTGCTTATATTTTACGAGCCCAAGGAGCAAGCGAAAGAGAAATACGCTATCGAGTTGAAGGTGCTTTAAATGTAGTTGGTTTATTAGACAAAATTAAAGATATGCCTCAGCACTTATCGGGTGGTGAAAGACAAAGAGTTGGTATTGCTAGAGCTATTGTAACAAATCCGCCTATTTTATTAGCTGATGAGCCAACTGGAAATCTTGATCCAGTTAATTCATTAAAAATATTTCAATTATTCAAAGAAATCAATGAAAAATTACAAATGACTATGGTGATTGCAACACATGATCCACGAGTTCATCAATTAAGAAAAAGAATTGTTCAAATTTCTAATAATCAAATAACAATGGACACTGAACCTAGTAATTTACCGATGTTTGGGAGTTTAGTTTTATGATGAAAAGCTTAAGAATGTTAGTGCGAGTTTTTGCTGAGTCTGGCTTGGGTCTTTGGCGAAGTGGCTGGCTAAATATGGTTATTATTAGTATTTTAATGTCTACGCTCATTGTTTTTGGTATTATGCTTGAATTCAGCGTTAGTTTAAAAAAAATAGCCAGTAATTTATTAGGCTCTCAAAACGAATTTGCAATTTATTTAAAAGATTCAGTGCCACCACAAAGCATTGTTGATCGTTTAAAAAACTTTAGCGAAGTAGTAGAAGTAAAAATTATTGATAAAGAAACTGCTTGGACTCAGACTAAAAAATTGGTGCAAATTGATTTTGATAATTCATTAAATAGTATGCCAAATACAATTGTTGTAAAAGTCCGCAGAGTCAATGAAGCCGTGCCTTTAGTCAATAAAATCAAAACTTGGGAAATACATGAACATATAAGTTATGCGTATGAATATATTAAAAAATTAAATGTCATTAAACACTTTGCAATTTTGATTGGAAGCTTTATTTCAGCACTTTTAGCTATTGCAACTTTTGTCATTAATTTTAACACCATTGAATTAGTAATTAGAGCCAGAAAAGAAGAATTAAATCTTTTGCGTTTTATGGGAGTTACCAATTGGTTTATCAAAGGGCCTTTTGTCGTGCAAGGAATATTATATGGCTTGGTTAGTTCTTTGGCGGCGGGTAGTGTACTTTTAGCTTTGGATAGTTTTGCTCGTTATAATTGGAAAAAAGTGATTTTTGAATCTTTAGGATTAATTGATTTTTTCTGGCCTAGCTCTGAAGAATTAACACAAATTTTAATTATTTTGACCTTGGCTGGAATTGCTTTTAGTAGTGCTAGTAGTTTTTGGGCAACTGAAAGGCGATTATCGGTTTAAATATTAATCATGAAGTATAGAGCCAAAGCTGGCAAAATAAAATATGAGCATGGCATGATTGACGGACTTCGTGACTTTTTAGAGAGCTTGCAAAAAAATCCAAATATTCAATCTATGATTCCGGGTGAAATAAAACCAGTTAAAACTTCATCACCTTTACAAATTAGGCGTTTAATGCCAACTGCTACTGGATTTAAAGCTTTAATTCAATCTGGTGGAGCAGTTCAAGAAGTATTTTTTATTGGTGAAGAAGCTCAACTAAAAGTAATTTTGGAGCCATTTTGCTTAAAAAAAAATAATTAATGTGAGTTCGATGAAAAGAAAATCTGAAAATGCCGATTGAAGCGAAACTTTGAAGCAATCACCATTGCAAGTCTTTTGCTAAAGAATTTTGTCTTTTTACCCCCAACCCCCTGAAAGTGGGCTATTAGACACTCGAGTTAGGCATTTAAATCTTGAAGACAGAAAATTTAAATAACAGATTTATTGACTGTCTCCTTCGGGAATGGCATAAGCCTAGGGTCTAAGACTTTAATTCTTGAGAAGCTTTTTCTGTTTTTCAGCTTAGCTGTCGAACTCACATTAATTAAAATAGCCGCCAAGTCTTAACCAGTAGTTCTAGTGGCTTCCCAAATATATTCAACTTCCGAAAATTTACCTTTCTCAATACTACTACCACTAGCTAAAATAGAAAAACCTCTTCCTTTAAAGCTATGTCCTTTATCAGACAACTGACCCATATTATCAATATTTAAACCATTACCCTTAATATTAAAATGTATTTTAGGATTTTTTTCTATATACTTGCCTTTCAAAGGAGTACTAGAGACATTTTTGACTTGAATATTTTTAGGTAAAACCGTTTCCATTCCGCTTTCAATTTGATTTAAGCCAATAATTTCAACGCCTTTTTGCAAGAGAATAAATTGACCTTTGCCAATTTCTTTTTTGTCTTTTACTCTTTTGGCAACCCAAGTCCAATGACCACTTAAATTATTAGTATAATCTTTATTTGCCTCAAGCTTGGGTCTGGGAGCTAAAAGCTCTGACTCTGGAGTATTAGTGCTTGTACTTTGTTTATTGCAAGCGGTAAAAGAAAGAGTAGAAAGACAAATTAAAAGAAGAGAGAGAAGTTTTTTCATATTGTTTAAACGGTGAGAGCCTTTATTGAATCAGAATACTTTATATTTATTTTTTTGCAAACATGTATTTTTGAATATTTTTGTCAGTTGTATCAAGCCCGACTGAATATTGCGGAAGATTTGCATTAAAGCTACCTTCTTTGGTTAATTCATCAAAAGCATTATCGCTTAAGCGGGTCGCTTGCCATGTATAAACACCCATTGGAATTAAAGATTTACGATAAGCAACTTTTTTACCGTTTTGGTCTCCCTCAACAAATATCATTTGCATACCAAAAGAAGTTACAC
>CANLFK010000083.1 GCA_947489925.1 Candidatus Caenarcanales bacterium | reverse complement strand
GATAAATCATTTTAATATTTTTGAATTTTGCTAAACTAAGAAACAATTTTACAGAAAACAAATTTAAAGATATGCCTAAAATTTATTATGAATCTGACAGCTCACTTAATATTTTAAAAGACAAAATAGTTGGAATTATTGGTTATGGAAGCCAAGGACATGCTCATGCACTTAATTTAAAAGATTCGGGCATTAAAGTTTTAATTGGTTCTTATGAAGGGTCTCCTAGCGGTGAAAAAGCTAAAGCTGATGGCTTAGAAGTTGCTTCGGTTGATGAAGTTGCCAAAAAAAGCGATATTATTATGATTTTGCTAGCTGATGAAAAGCATAATAAAGTTTATGAAAGCCAAATTAAACCCCATTTAAAGGCTGGCAAAACCTTAATGGTCGCTCATGGTTTTAGTATACATTTTGGTCAAATCGTAGCACCCAAAGATATTGATGTTTTAATGGTAGCTCCCAAAGGACCAGGGCATCGTGTTCGGGTAACTTATACTCAAGGGGCTGGCGTTCCAGCTTTATTAGCTATTCATCAAGATGCAAGTGGTAAAGCAAAAGAAATTGGTTTGGCATATGCTCATGGAATTGGTGCAACTAGAGCTGGTGTTATGGAAACATCGTTTAAAGAAGAAACTGAGACCGATTTATTTGGTGAACAAGCAGTACTTTGCGGAGGTTTATCGGCTTTAATTAAGGCTGGCTATGAAACTTTAGTAGAAGCTGGTTATCAACCCGAAATGGCTTATTTTGAATGCTTACATGAAGTTAAGTTAATTGTTGATTTAATTTATGAAGGTGGCTTGGCTAATATGCGTCATTCAATTTCTAATACAGCTGAATATGGTGATTATACGAGAGGAGAGCGATTAATTACGGATGAAACCAAAGCTGAGATGAAAGAAATCTTAAAAGAAATTCAAGAAGGCAAATTTGCCAGAGACTTTATTTTGGAAAATCAGGCTAATGCACCTTATATGACTTCTCGTAGGAGATTAGAAGCCGCTCATGAAATTGAAGCAGTTGGTAAAAACCTTAGAGCAAATATGAAATTTTTAGATAAAAAGAAAAATAGTTAGAATTTGAATTAAAGTTGGCAAAATTTATTTATAGGCTTAATATAAAGCTTTCAGAGAGGTATTAAATTAATTGAAAATATTAGTTTGTAATGATGATGGAATTCATGCTGCTGGCTTAAGAGCCCTTTGTACAGTACTTATATCAGCTGGTCATGATATTTATGTAGTCGCTCCAGACAAAGAGAGAAGTGCTTCTGGTCATTCTTTAACTTTGCATAGACCTCTAAGAGTTGATATTATTCCGCTTGATTATTTCTTAGGGGCAAAAAAAATCTGGACAGTAGACGGAACACCAGCTGATTGTGTCAAAATTGCTATTAATGAAATACTTGACTTTAAGCCAGATTGGGTCGTTTCGGGTATTAATCATGGGCCAAATATGGGTTCGGATGTGCTTTATTCTGGAACAGTCGGGGCGGCCATTGAAGGGGCAATTTATAATATTAAAAGCATGGCTCTTAGCGTGTCTGAATACAAAACTAAAGATTTTGAAGAGGAAGCTTCTTTTGTGCCAGAAATTTTAAATAAATTGAATTCTCCGCAAATTTCTTGGACACCTAAAACTATTTTCAATGTAAATTTACCAATTATTGAGCGTTCTAAAGTTAAAGGTTATGCAATTACTTCTCTGGGTGAAAGAATGTATAAAGATACTTATGAACAAAGAATAGATCCACGGAGTAAATATTATTATTGGTTATCTGGTGATTTGCTTAAAACTGATGAAGACCCCGAATCAGATGTTCGCAGAGTTGCTGAAAATTATATTTCGATTACGCCAATTAGCTTTGATATGACACATTATAAGCTGGTTTCTGAATTGAAAGATAAGTTTAATAATATTTAGAGAATAAAACGAAAGTTTTAAATATTTTAGTAATATAAATATATGTCAAATAATTATCGTCAAATTGATTTAAATTGTGATTTAGCCCAAGCTTGGGGACCTTATAAACACAAAAATGAAGAAGCTTTATTACCTTTTGTTAGTACTGTAAATATTGCTTGTGGTGGGCATTCTGGAGATCCACCTAATATATTAAAGGCTTTAATTTTAGCTAAACAAAATAAATTAGCAGTCGGTGCTCATATTGGTTATCCAGACCTTAATAATTTTGGCAGACGAGAATTAAAGCTTGACCAAGATGAATTATTAGCTTATATCTCTTCTCAATTGGGTTTATTAGCAGCAATTAGTAAAAGCCAAAATATTGAAATTACTCATTTTCGCCCTCATGGAGCTCTTTATTATAAATGTGCCTCGGATACGGTTTTTGCAGAACAATTAGCTAAAATAGTTTCTAGTTTTTCGAGATGGCTAACTTTTATTGGTCCAGCTGGTAATTATTTAAATGCAATCAGTGATGTTTCAGGATTAAAAGTAGCGGGTGAAATTCATTTAGATAAATTTTATCGCCGAGACGGAACTTTAAGTAAAGCTAGCTTAGACGAAAATGTAAACTTTGACTTTGCTTTAAATCAGGCTCATTCTGCTATTTGGCAAGGTAAATTATTAGTGGAAGGCGGAAGATATATTAGATTACCTTTCAAAACAATACATTTAAATATGAATAAAACTTATTCTCTAGATCTTGCGAAAGAAGTTTTTAATCTTTTAAATCAAAGTCCAGAGTCTTTGGAATCTCGTAATATTAACTTTCAAATTTCAGACTTAATGAAAAGCTTTAAAACAGATAAATCTCGAAGTTTAGCTTTCTATGAATAATTAAAAACTGAAATAAAGTTCAATTAAGAGAGCTATTTGCTAAAGAGTTTTGTCTTTTTGCCCCAACCCCTTGAAAGTGGGCTATTAGAGAGTGGAGTTAGGCATTTAAATCTTGAAGACAGAAAATTTAAAATAATAATTTATTGAGTGTCTCCTTCCTAGAATGGCGTAAACCTAGGGCACTAAGACTTGAGTTCTTGAGAATCTTTTTTGTGTTTTTCGTCTGTCGAACTCGCATTGCCTAGGATTACTATAATTAAAATTGAAATAAAGTTGAATCAAGAGAGCTATTTTCTAAAGAGTTTTATTTTGATCTTCACTTTCACTTTCTAAAACTGGTTCATCAAATGGTTCATCATCGTCTGGGTTTAGGCTTAGAGAGTCTAATTGTGAAAACTCACTGGCACTAATTTCTGGTAATTGTGATTCTTCTAGCAACTTTGCAATGTCTTTTAAAACAGTTAATGAAACAATACGATCTTGCCCGCCTACTTGTTGTAATTTAACACCAGTTGCCATGCGGCTTTGAGCTGGGATTTCACCAGTTTTTTGTCTTAAAATAACACCATTAGCGGTCGCAATAATAATTTCATCTTCTGCTCCGACAATTGCAATTCCAGTTAAGCGACCATCTTTTTCTTTTTTAAATTTAGTACCAATTAAACCAGTACCGCCTCTTTTTTGATCACGGAATTCGCTAGCATGAACCCTTTTACCATAGCCATCTTCGGTAACCAATAATAAATAAGTGTCATCTTCGTGCTGGGGATCAAAGGTTGCACAACTAACAATACTATCTTTGGGTCTTAATTTTATAGCTTTCACTCCAGCGGCTGTTCGGCTTAAAGGACGCAATTCACTTTCGGCATAACGAATAACCATTCCATCTTTTGTTGCAATTACAATATGAGCACTTGGTTGTGAAATCTTAACCCATCCCAATTCATCGTCATCGCCCAAATTAATTGCAATAATCCCAGAGCGTCTAATATTACCAAAAGCCGAAACTGAAATCTTTTTGACAGTGCCTAATTTGGTTAGCATTATTAATTCATGATTATTCCGTGAATCTTTTGAAATTGGAATTACCGCTGTAACCGTTTCATTAGGCAAAAGCGGAATCATATTAATTAAAGCTTTTCCTTTGGTTTGCCTTCCACCTTCCGCTATCATATAAACTTTTTCGGAATAAACAACTCCTCGATTAGTGAAAAACAATAATGAATCGTGCATTTTAGCGGCTAAACAATGCTGTAAATCATCTTCTTCACGAGTTGTAATACCACCTTTGCCCCGTCCAGCACGGTTTTGGCTTTCAAATGTATCAGTCGGTAACCGTTTAATATAATCTTGGCTGGTAATGAAAATCATCATCGAATCATTCGGAATTAAATCTTCATTAGTCAAATCACCTTCAGCTTGCCTGATTTCGGTCATTCTTTTATCTTTATATTTTTCTCTTAATTCCAAAAGATCAGCTTTTATTGTGTCTAAAATCAATTGACGACTGGCGAGTAAAGTGTTTAATTCAGAAATGCGTAAATTCAAAACATCAAATTCTTTTTGTAATTTATCTTGCTCTAAGCCAGTTAAGCGGCGTAATTGCATTTCCAGAATTGCATCAGCTTGTCTATCACTTAAATCACATCTTTCAATTAAACCAGCTCTGGCTTGATCAACTGAATCAGCCGCCCGAATTAATTTGATGACACTGTCTAAATCAGCAATTGCTTTCATTAAACCTTCAACAATATGTAATCTTTCGGTCGCTTTTCTTAGGTCAAATCTGGCTTTACGAGTAATAACTTCAACACGATGTTCAATAAAGTGTTTTAAAATATCTTTTAGGTTTAATAATTGAGGTCTGCCCCTTACCAAAGCCAAAGTATTAACCGAAAAACTTTGTTGTAATTGAGTGTATTTGTATAAATTATTTAAAACAACATCTGCATTGGCATCTCTTTTTAATTTGATAACAACTCGAGTTCCTTGTCGTCCAGTTTCATCGTTTAAGTCAGCAATTCCAATTAATTTTTCGGTTTTGACCAATTCGGCTATTTTTTGAATTAAAGCCTCTGGACCAACTAAATAAGGTAATTGAGTAATAACAATGGCTTGAGCCCGTCCAATTTCTTCAATTTCAGCAACAGCTCGCACGACAACACTTCCCCGACCAGTGGTAAAAGCATCTTCAGCTCCACGATTACCCATCATTATTCCGCCTGAAGGAAAGTCTGGACCTTTGATAAATTCCATTAAATCTTTGATTGTCGCTTCTGGATTATCAATTAAATGTACAGTTCCATCAATTACTTCACCAATATTATGCGGAGGAATATTAGTAGCCATACCGACAGCAATACCGCTAGAACCATTTAAAAGTAAAATTGGTAATTTGGTTGGTAAAACTTTTGGTTCTTTTAAAGACCCGTCAAAATTATCCTGAAAATCAACTGTATCAGACTCCAAATCAGCTAAAATCTGTCCTGAAATTTTGGACAAACGGGCTTCAGTATAACGCATGGCGGCTGGATTATCATCAAGACTACCGAAATTTCCATGCCCGTCTACTAGCGGATAACGAGAAGAAAAAGATTGAGCTAAACGAACCAAAGAATCATAAACAGCGGTGTCTCCGTGCGGGTGATATTTACCTAAAACTTCCCCGACAATTCTGGCACACTTTTTATAAGACTTATCCGAAGACAAACCGATTTCGTGCATAGCAAACAAAATACGCCTATGAACTGGCTTTAATCCATCACGCACATCTGGTAAGGCTCTACTGACTATAATGCTCATGGCATAGTCAATAAAGCTGGTTTTCATTTCATCGTTAATGTTTATTGGTAAAACTCTTGGCGAACTCATCAAATAATCTCAAATTTATTAATTGCTTAAATTATAATATAAACATCAATCTAAAGGTTTAAGCTTTGAAATTTGTATATCAAAAGGGTATGATTTTATATTATGAATACTAATTTAAATACTTCTCTCTTTAATCTTGAAAAAGATTTACCACAACTAAATAAAACTCATGAAAAGCTTCATAAGAATCTTGATAAGCTTCATGCTGATTTTCTTCTGACATTAGAGAATAAACAATACAGGTTTTTCGCCTATTTACAGATGTATTTATGCATAATAAAAGTAATAAATTTTTCGCATCAAATCAATAAACTTTTAAGAAAAAGCTTTAAAACTATTAAAGGTATAAACGAGAAATTAAAATTAATAAACAGCGATTTACCAAAACTAGGTGAAGAAGAACTCAAATTAATAAATAGTGATTTAAGTGATTTATTAAAAAATGATACTATTTCAGATATTCCCTTTATTGTTTATGAGGGAAAAATGTGGCATCTAAAGGATTTGAGTAAATTTCTAGAAGAATTTATTGCTAGTACAAATAACTTGCTGGAAAATGTGGAATCTTATAAATTTGAATCTAAGATTGTAAATGCTTTACCCTTACTTTCCGATAAACTGATTAAGTTATTTGGATTAAAAGATAATAAAGAAGAATGTAAAAAATTAAGAGAATTAATTAATGATTCTTTCGATATCTTAGATATATTTTTTGCTTTAATTGGTCATGAGCCTACTCAGGAAGATGTAGAAAAAGTTTATAAAGATTATGCTGTAGATAATGAAACAGACTATGTTTTTAAAACACAAATTAGCAAAGAAAGCATTGAGAAAATAGAAACAAGCTCTCTATCAAAGTTAAGCCTGGAGGATATTCGTCTTGGAAGATTTTGATTTTACAAATAAAGCTAGAGATGATTTAAAAGCTTGGAATAAGAGGAATCCGGAATTTTTCAAAAAGAGAATTCTAAAACTATTTGAAAGCATAAAAGATTCACCAGAAGAAGGAATTGGTAATCCAGAAAGATTAAAACATTTTAGAGAAAGAGAAATATGGTCTCGGCGAATTAATTTAAAAGATCGGTTAGTTTATGAATTAGTGCGTGATAAGAACAATCAAGTTGAATTAATTATAATAATTTCCATGATGGGACACTACAATGACAAATAAGTTTTTTAGACAGGAAATTATTTAGGTGTAAATTTAAAATCAGAAAAATATAAACATCAATCTAAAGGTTTAAGCTTTGAAATTTGTATATCAGGCGGGTATAATTCTTTATTATGAATTTGAAAGAAAAAATAGTGATTTTGGTCAGTGTAAAAAGACAGACAAACCAATAAAATATGACAATGAAATTTTTATTGTGTAAGAACATGAAGGAAATAGCCACTTTTTAGCCAATGCCTCGACTGAAAGATAATAATATGAGTACAGACTTAAATCAAAATCCTGAACAAATTGCTCGTGACAAAATTGACTTAATGTTGAAAGAAGCAGGTTGGTTTGTTCAATCTAAAAACGAAGTGGACTTAGGAGCTGGGAGAGGTGTTGCGTTAAGAGAATATCAAGCCGAAACAAAGTTTGCGGACTATGTGCTTTTTGTCGATAAAAAACCTGTTGGAATTATTGAAGCTAAAAAAGAGGAGGAAGGACATAAACTTACCGTAGCCGAAGACCAAGCCTCGGAATACGCCAAAGCTAAACTTAAATATTTAGACAATGACCCTTTGCCATTCGTTTTTGAAAGTACTGGCACAATTACACGGTTTAGAGATACAAGAGACCCAAAGCCAAGAGGAAGAACTATTTTTTGGTTTTACAAACCCGAAACATTGGCGGAATGGTTACAAAAGGACAAAAGTTTAAGAAGCAGACTTTTAGACATACCACAATTAAATGAAGAAGGGCTTCGACCTGCTCAAATTAAGGCGATTAAAAATTTGGAGCAATCGTTTAAAAAGAATAAGCCAAAAGCCTTAATACAAATGGCTACGGGTGCAGGTAAAACTTTTACTGCCGCTACTTTTGTTTACCGTTTGTTAGAACACGCCAAAGCAAAACGCATTCTGTTTTTAGTGGACACCAAAAATTTGGGGGAACAAGCCGAACAGGAATTTATGGCTTTTCAACCCAATGACAGCAACCGTAAATTTACTGAGTTTTATAATGTACAACGATTGACTTCAAGCTATATCGCTTCTGATAGTCAGGTTTGTATTTCTACCATTCAGAGGATGTATGCCATTTTGAAAGGCGAAGAATTGGAAGAAGGTGCAGAAGAAACGAACCCCAACGAATCAACTTGGATGGAGCAACAGCGAAATAAAAAGCAAGCAATCCCTGTGGATTATACCGACAGAGTTCCCATAGAGCAATTTGATTTTATTATTATTGACGAGTGCCACCGCTCTATTTACAATGTTTGGAAACAAGTGTTGGATTATTTTGATGCTTTCTTGATTGGCTTAACCGCCACACCAGACAAAAGAACATTTGGCTTTTTTGAGGAAAATGTAGTGAGCGAATACACTTTTGACGAATCAGTGATTGATGGAGTGAATGTAAATTTTGATGTATATAATATTGAAACTGAAATTTCACAAAAAGGAAGCGTAGTAAAAGCAGGTTGGTTTGTGGACAGACGAGACAAACTCACCCGAAAAAACCGTTGGACACAAGAAGACGAAGATACTGAATATCTGAAAAATGATTTGGATAAAAAGGTAGTAAACCCAAGTCAAATACGAAATATTATTCGCCAATATAAAAAGGCATTGCAAACCGAAATTTTCCCGAACCGAAAAGACGAAAACGGAGAATACGAAGTACCCAAAACATTGGTTTTTGCTAAAACAGACAGCCACGCAGACGATATTATCAAAATCATTCGGGAAGAATTTAATGAAGGTGATGACTTTTGCAAAAAACTTACCTACAAAAGTCCAGAAGACCCAAAATCGGTGTTGAATCGTTTCCGAAATAGGTATTATCCTAGAATTGCCGTTACGGTAGATATGATTGCCACAGGCACAGATGTAAAACCTTTGGAAGTGTTGCTATTTATGCGTGATGTAAAAAGTGCAAACTACTTTGAGCAAATGAAAGGTAGGGGAACACGAACCATTAACAAAAATGATTTTCAGGCAAATAATACCAGAGTTAAAGGAGCTTGCAAAACGCATTTTATTATTGTAGATGCCGTTGGCGTAAACAAATCCAAGAAAACAGATAGCCGACCCTTGGAAAGAAAACCAACTGTTGGACTAAAAGACTTATTGGGAGCAGTTACAATGGGTGTTGCCGAAGAAGATTTATTTCTATCCTTGGCAAACCGACTTATTCGCTTGGAGAAAGAAATTACCGAAAAAGAAAAAGGAAACTTGTTGGAATATTCCAAAGGCAAAAATTTAAAACAAATCAGCAAAGAATTATTATCAGCTTTTGATGATGATGTCATTGAAGAAATAGCACAACC
>CANLFK010000082.1 GCA_947489925.1 Candidatus Caenarcanales bacterium | reverse complement strand
CCCTTTCTCTATTAATTCAGTTAATTTCTTATCAATCTCTAAAGGAATTGAAATATTTATCTTGGTAAAACTCATATTCTTTATTTTACTTCTTTACTTATATTCTATAACATTTTAAATTTCTTTCCCAAATACCCAGTTTATTTTCCTTGATTAAAACTTTTCAAGCGTAATCCTGCTTATCCTGTAAATCCTGATTCAAACAGCTGAAAAACTATAAATAAAATATCTGTGAAATCCGTGTTATCTGTGCTAGTCTGCGATTCAGATGAAATGAAATTATTATTTCTCAAAAATACCGCACCGAAAGCTGGAATATTAAACGCTTTTTTCTTTCTTTCTGAATCACAGATGGACACAGATTAAAAGATGACACAGATACTTTATGATTTATTTTTTTGGCTTTCTGAGAGCTTTATTTTGGCTGAAAAACTATAAATAAAATATCTGTGAAATCCGTGTTATCTGTGCTAATCTGCGATTCAGACGAGATGAAATTGGTTTATGAGTATCTTACCTTAAAAACGAAAACCTATTTGTGGAGAAGTTCTTTTGTCTTGTGGCTTTGTGCCTTCTCTTATCGAGTTATTTCGAGCAAAACCAATTTTATCGCTACCAGAATATTCTCCCGAAGGTTGATACTCTTTTTCAGTTCCGTGGAAACCGACGGTGGTAGATGGAGGTAACTCTGGCATTGCTGGTAAGTAAGAAGACATTAAAAGTGTGGTAAAAAAAGAGAATGAGACAAGCACTCACTCAATGAAATATTAAATTCCATCGGCATAAAATACCATATTTCTTTTGTTTAGGTACTTAATTCAAGGGTCTTAATCTCAGCAGAAGATATTTTTGAAACCTTTGGAAAAGGTGGTAACTCTTTTTTAAATTCGGCTGGCTCTAGTTTCGGATATTCTTTAACATCTTTCCAGCCTTTAGGTAGTTGCCTGATTGAACTCTCTATTGCTTCTTTTGGATCTCTTAGATTTGATTTATTGAAATTTGGGAGTTTTCTTATTATATTTTTCGATGGCTTTATTATTCCTTCTAAAAATTTCGGTGATGGGGTTTTAGGTAAAGTTCCTTTTGCTTCTTTGGGAGTACTGACAATAATAACAGGGTTCTTTTTTCCATTCCTGATTTCTGGTAAGGCTTTACTCCAAGCACGCTCTACGGGATTATTATTGTTTTTTTTAAAGTCATTATATTAAGTTTATTTAATTTGTTGATAATCTAATTGCAACAAAGACACAATAATTCAGTCAATACTTTATTTTGTTATAACTAAAACTCTAAATATTTCTCAAGAAAACCGCACCGAAAGCTGGAATATTAACGCAAATTGAATGTGGTTGATTATCATGCGAAATCCATTTACCAATTAAATTAGCTGGATTATTATTTAAAACTTTACCAGAACCAGCATAAATTTCCCAGTCAGAATTAAATATTTCGGTATATTGCTCATCAGTTGGGCAGCCTATTAAATAATTATAACGTGGCACTGGTGTAAAATTAAATAAACAAATTATATTCTCTCCCGAAGACGACTTACGCACAAACGAATAAACACTATTATCAGCATCACTTGGATTAATCCATTGAAAGCCATTTAAATCAAAATCTTGGTCTGAGAGGGCTTTTTCTTGCTTATACAAATTATTTAAATCAGTTAAAGTTTTTTGAATAGCTTGCGGCTCTTTATAGTCTAATCTAAACCAATCCAAACTATTTTTATAAGCCCATTCAGACTCTTGAGCCATTTCGGCACCCATAAACAATAATTTTTTGCCAGGATGAGCATATTGATAAGCGTATAAAAGCTTTAATTGCTGAAAGCGAGACATATAATCGCCACTCATTTTATTAATAATTGAGCCTTTTAAATGCACTACTTCATCGTGTGAGAGCGGCAAAATAAAACTTTCATTATAAAAATAAGCCATTGAAAAAGTGATTTTATCGTGGCTACCTTTCCTAAAAAGCGGATCAATTTTCATATACTTCAGTGTATCGTGCATCCAGCCCATATCCCATTTAAAGTCAAAACCCAAGGCCAAATCATGATATTCAAGCGGCTTAGAAACACAAGGCCAATCAGTTGCTTCTTCAGCCATGGTAATAATATCTGGAAATTCAAGATGAATATTTTTATTTAATTTACGCAAAAAATCCACTGCTTCAAGGTTTTCAACTCCACCATATTTATTTGGAATCCAATCACCCGTCTCTTCTCTTCCATAATTTAAATGCACCATCGAAGAAACAGCATCCACCCGCAACCCGTCAATATGAAATTCCTCAATCCAGTAAAAAGCATTTGAATTTAAAAAACTTTGTACTTCCGTCCGTCCATAATTAAAAATCAAAGTTCCCCATTGTGGATGCTCGCCTTGAATTGAATTACCATGTTCATAAACGGCTGAACCATCAAAATTGGCCAAACCAAAAGCATCTTTCGGAAAATGAGCTGGCACCCAATCAAGCAAAACACCAATACCAGCCTGATGAAATTTATCGATTAAGTATTTTAATTCATCTGGATTTCCAAAGCGAGCGGTTGGAGCATAATAACCCGAAACCTGATAACCCCAAGAACCATCAAAAGGAAATTCGGTTAAAGGCATAAACTCGACATGCGTAAAACCCATTTTTTGAATATAAGGAATTAATTGGTCTGCATATTCGATATAACTTAAAACCGCATTTTCATCTTCTTCTGCGTGGGCTTTCCGTTTCCAAGAACCTAAATGAATTTCATAAATCGAAACTGGGCTTTTATGCCAATTAGTGTTTTTCCGCTTTGTCAGCCAGTTTTGATCATTCCACTCATATTTATTTCGCTTCCAAGTTCTTGAGCTGGTATTTGGTCTTAATTCAGCATAAAAAGCCATTGGATCTGCTTTGTCCAAAAATCTTCCATCTTTTGTTTCAATTCTAAATTTGTATAAACTACCTTCGGCTAATTCTTCGGGTATAAATATTTCCCAAATGCCACTACTACCCAAAGCTCTCATGCAATGGACTGTTTTATGCCAATTATTAAAGTCAGCAATCAAACTAACACTAGCAGCTTCTGGAGCCCAAACTGTAAAAGAAACACCCGAAATACCCATACATTCTTTGTAATGAGAGCCTAATTTTTCATAGAGTTTATTTTCAGTTCCTTCATTAAAATAATAAAACTCGCTTGAATCAATGCTTGGAAGGAATGAATAAGGATCGTATTTTGTATAAGTTTTACCCTGATAATCAGTAATATTTAATTTATAGCTAAAAATTTGGTCTTCGTCTTTTATTTCTAATTCAAATAATTCAAAAATATTAGTTTTATTTAATTTATAAATTTTGTCTGGATTTTCAATGTTTACCAATTCAATGCTTTCGGCTTCAGGACAAAAAATACGCACGGTTAAACTTTGTGTTTCTGTATTTTTATGCATTCCAAAAAGTGAATGTGGATTTTTTTTATTTTGTTCCAACACTTGATTTATTGAATGAAGACAATATGATAATGCCATTAATATTAATTTTAAACTTACAATTATATTTTTACTTTGCCCAAAATTTTTATTATTTTTTCATTTTGATCTTACTCAGACATCAAAGATTTTGTTTAATTCATGTTATAAAGTTAAAAACTAATAAATTTTATCAAATGAGATTTGGCATAATTAGCTTTCCTGGTTCTAATTGCGAACAAGATTGTACTTATATTATTGAAGAAATTTTAAATCAAAAATCTGTTCTGCTTGATTATAGAACTGTTACAGATTTAAGTAATTTAATTGACTGTTTAATAATTCCGGGCGGTTTTAGTTATGGAGACTATTTGAGAGCGGGAGCTATTGCCAAAGCCTCACCGATTATGAATTCAATTCGTGAATTTGCTGAAAAAAAAGGTTTGATTTTAGGTATTTGTAATGGTTTTCAAATCTTAACCGAAGCGGGACTTTTACCCGGAACTTTACTTAATAATAAAACTGGTCGATTCATTTGCCAAGACGCAAAGCTTAAAGTTATTAATAATCAAACTGCTTTTACTAATTTATATTTTGAGCAAGAAATTATTACAATGCCTATCGCTCACGCTATGGGGAACTTTACTGTTTCAGAAGAGACCTTAAAAACACTAAGAGAGAATCAACAAATTATTTTTGAATATGAATCTGATATAAATGGCTCAATAAGCCAAATTGCTGGGATTTGTAATAAAGATAAAAATATTTTTGGTTTAATGCCACATCCAGAAAGATGCTCTGAAAAAGCCTTACCAGCTGGCAATCATGGCTTACAATTATTTAAAAGTCTATTAACCAATAATGCAGTTTTAAACTAAAACCCAGAAAATAATTCAATTAAAATAAAAAATAAATTTTAAGATAATAATTCTTTTAAAGCACTTAATTGATGCTTTTCTTTTTCTCTGCTTACCATCAAAGAATTTAATTGTTTAGTCAAAAGTCTGTTTAAATCCATTAAATGAGAATAATCTTGAGCAATTTTTTCATAAATTCTATTTTTTTGAATTAAATCAACCATTTCTTGCTTTAAAGCAAAGTTTTCATTTCGCAGTAAATTATTTTCATCAGTTAAAAATAAAATTTGCTCACTATAATCTTTTTTGTCTTTTTCTGCTAAATCACTTAAATCTTGATAACTTGGTAAAGATAATTCTGTTGCTTGCCAAAGCTCATCAAATCCTTGTAATAAAGGTATTAAGGAATTTTCTTGATCTGTATTAACTTCTTTAATCTTAGAAGAATTTAAGCTATTAGTTTTCAAGGCAGAATTTACACAAACATATTAAGAAATTATTATATTTATAAATTCCCTTATTTGTCAAGGCGAGATCAATTTAAACGGAAAGCTGCAAAATTTAATCAAGAATTTATTAATTTACAAATCTTAAAATCAGGCAAAATACTTTATAATTTGTTTTTCTTATTTTAAATTACTTTTTAACTTGAATTTATGATTATTTCCCAGAAATCTTTTAGCTCATCTCGTAAAACAAAAATAATTTGTACGATTGGTCCAGCTTGCAATACGCCAGAAATGTTGAGAAATTTAATTTTGGCTGGCATGGATGTTGCTCGTTTAAACTTTTCGCATGGTTTTCATGAAGATCACGCAAAGGTTGTAAAGATAATAAGGGAAATATCCGCTGAAATTGGAAAGCCGATTGCCATTTTGCAAGATTTACAAGGGCCTAAAATTCGTACTAGCAAATTAAAAAATGGTCCTTTAACTTTAGCTCCTAAGCAGATTTTTACTATTACAACCGAGCAAGTTGAAAATACTGATTCAATGGTTTCAACGACATATGTAGATTTAGCTAAAGATTTACAAGCGGGAAATACTATTTTAATCGACGATGGATTACTTCAATTGACAGTTTTAGAAACAGATGGCATTAAATTAACCTGTGAAGTTGTGCATGGTGGAATTTTAAAAGACAATAAAGGTATAAATATTCCAGATGTAAAACTCACAACTCCAGCTCTGACAGAAAAAGACATAGAAGATTTACAATTTGGTTTGGAATTAGATGTTGATTATATCGCTTTATCTTTTGTCAGAGAAGCTAAAGATGTTTTGGAATTAAAAGCTCTCATTCATAAAGCAAATAAAGATATACCAATTATTGCCAAGATTGAAAAACCTCAAGCTTTACTTAATATAAATTCAATATTAGATGTCTGCGAAGGAATTATGGTCGCTCGAGGCGATTTGGGTGTTGAATTAAGTCCTGAAAAAGTGCCAGTTGAGCAAAAACGATTAATTAAAAAAGCTAATGAAAAAGGCATTTTGGTTATAACCGCAACTCAAATGCTCGAATCTATGATTAAAAATCCTTGTCCAACAAGAGCTGAAGCTTCGGATGTAGCAAATGCCATTTTTGATAATACTGATGCCGTTATGTTATCGGGTGAAACTGCTAGTGGAAGCTTTCCGATTGAAGTGGTTAAATTAATGTCTCGAATTATTGAAGAAACAGAAAAAGCGATTTCTTATCCTCGTGATTCTCGCACTGACTTAGAAGATTTAGATCCACCTTTACATAGAGATCCAGTTGGTTCTTTCCCTCAAAGTATTAGTTCTTTGGCTTGTGATGCGGCAGCTCAAATTTCTGCTAAAGCCGTTATTGTTTTCACTTCTTCTGGTAGCACTGCTTTGCGTATTTCAAAGTGTCGTTCGAATAGTAAGATTTTAGCTTTATCACCTTATCCAGCTATTCAAAGAAAAATGGGGCTTTTCTGGGGCGTTCAGTCAGCCATTATCCAGGAAGAATTAAATGATGTAAAGGATACAGAAGATGTTTTAATTAAGGTCGATGAAATTTTATTGAATTCAGGTTTATTCTTTAAAGGCGACAAAGTCGTAATTACAACTGGCTCACCAAGACCAGTAAGTGGAACTACCAATATTTTAAAATTACATATTATCGGTTTAGCCTCTAGTGATTCTGCAAATGGTGAAATTAGTTAAAGTCTCTCAATAAACTTAGCTTTCTAGGATTTGTTTATTATATTTTTCTTCAATTCTTTTTTCGGCTTTTTCGACTAATTGTTTTAATAAGTTATTTTCTTTAATTTCTTTTACTACTTTTTTATAAGCATTTAAAATTGCTGAATTTCCTCTTCCATCAAAGAATAAACTTATTTCTACCAAAGAGAGACCAAAATTGCGTGCCAAATAAATAGAAATTTGCCGAGCTTCTTTGATTTCTTGGGTATTATCACGGCTTTGCAAGGATTCTAGGGCTATTTTAAATTCTTCACAGACAATTTCTTGAATTAAATCAAATAGTTTTTTTTTATCTTGTCCATCAATTTTATTTGAATTTTGGCTAATTTTTGGTATTTCGCTTTGATTTTCATTTTCATCTTGACTTTGCTCAATAGCTTTTTCATCAATTATGTCTGAGACTTTTATGGGTGGTTTTTTATTAAAATAACTTGACTTTGTGCTTTTGGGCTTGTTTTTGAAAATATCTTCTTTAATTATAAATTTTGATTCTTCGCCAATTTGTAATATTTTTTTGACCCATTCTTCCGTTAAAGTTTGCTTCAGCCCGCTAAAACTAGTATAAGCTTGTAATTTTTTAATTGCTCCTTCTAAGCGTCTGATATTTTCAGGAAAATGATTAGCAATTAAATCTGAGATTTCCATGGGTACTTTCATTCTTAATTCATGGGCTTTTGCTGAAATAATAGCTAGTCTGGTTTCATAGGTTGGAGCTTGTACATCTGCTACTAAGCCAGCTTCAAAACGGCTACACAAACGAGGTTCTAAACGAGGAATAGCCATTGGCGGGCGATCGCTAGTTAAAATAACTTGGCTACCATTATCTTTGAGAGCATTAAAAGTATGAAAAAACTCTTCTTGCGTTGTTTCTTTGCCTTCAATAAACTGAATATCATCAATCATTAATAAATCCAAAGAACGATAACGGTCTCGAAATTCATTCATCTTGCTTTTACGCATTGAACTAATTAAGTCATTTAAGAATTTTTCAGTTGTAATATATAAAACTTTGGCTTGTGCTTTTTTGGATAAAATATAATTACCAACGGCTTGCATAATATGAGTTTTTCCTAGCCCAACATCTCCGTAAATGAAAAAAGGATTATAAGTATTTTCAGAATTTTGTTCGGCAATTGATAAAGCTACCGCATGACAAAACTGATTATGACTACCAACTATAAAATTATCAAAAGTAAATTTGGGGTTTAAGCCAGCATTAAAAGACAATTGTTCAAAAGATAAATTAGAATTATTCGATTTTGCATATGAAAAATTGTCATCAGCTGGGGCTAAATAAATGCTATTAGTTACCATAGGACTTGCAGAATCTGGTAATGAAGCAAAGTTTGGCGTATAGTTCAAATTATTTAATTCACTATTAATTGAAATTATAATTTCGGTAGCTTTTCCAATTGAAGCTTCTAAACCTTTACTAATACTTCTTTCATAATTTTGCAAAATCAAATTGCGGCTGAATTCGTTTTTTACTTCTAAATAGGCTTTATTATCTTCAATTTTTACCAAGTTAGCGGGTTTAATCCATGCCTGAAAGCTCGAAACAGGCACTTCTTCTTTGATCACTTTAAGAGCATTTTTCCATATTTTTTCTAAGTCTGAATCAGAATTTGCTCTCATAATCAATAAAGTAAACCAATTAATATCAAATTATAACTTTTTAAAATTTGTTTTCAAAGCGTAATAACGCAATTATAATATAAATTTATTGTCTAAGGCTTTTTAATATTAAAAGTTATAACTGACATTAAGTTAAGGGAATACCATGAAAAAACTTTTGATTGGGGTTTTCCGTGGCATTAAAAGTTTAGAAAACAAATAATAATATTAATGGAAGATAAACTTGAATTGGTTTTACAAATTAACAAATCCAAGAAAAGATTTAGATGATTTATTAATTTCATTTAGAAAGCAAAAGTCTGAATTATTGGCACAGCGAAAATGTTTAATTGATTTTTTAAATATTAGTTTGTCTTCTTTTACGCAACAATTAGAAAATATTTTTAATAATAAGAATTTAGTTTTTATTAATTCTAAAGAAGCTTTAGGTTTGCATTATTTTATTGATAAATTTGCCCAAACTTATGCTACTAATCATCAAAGCGAATATGTTTATATTCAGGTTAATAAAGTTTTTAAGAGAGCGGAAATTTTAGCTTTGCTAATTATTAAGGAATTAAAACAAAAAAGTTCAAGTGATTTATTAGCTCAAGTAAAAAAAACAACCAAAAATAAAAACCTAATAATTATAATTGATCAACTTTCAAATGCTTTACCAGATGATGAATTACACTTATTATTAAACTATTTGCAAAATGCTAAAGTTATTGTAATTTTCAATACTAAACATATTACAAAACCAGAAAATATTAATAATGACAAAGAAATTGAAACTTTGCAGATTACAAGTTTTTCGGAAGGACAATGCTTAGATCTTAGCCTGAATTTATTAAATTACCGAAGTGATTTGCTACTCAAAACAGCCGATCGAGCTGAATTATTAACTTTGGCAAATTATTGTAAATATTCACCTGAAATTATTTTGGCAATGCTTGGTGGTCTTGAAGGAGAAAATAATCTTTTTATACAAAAATACCTCGAAAATATTAAAAAACAAAATAAAAATTTACCAACTCAAAACCCACTAGAAAACAAAACTTATGAAATTTATTTGCCTTTAGCTTATATTATTAAGCATTTACCAAATATAATTAAAAGTATATTAAAAACGATTTATTATTTACCCAGTAGCGGCTTCAGTTTGCATGATTT
>CANLFK010000081.1 GCA_947489925.1 Candidatus Caenarcanales bacterium | reverse complement strand
ACGACACCAAACCCAATTAGCGGGTATTTCAAAAGGTATTTCTTCTGGTTTAATTGGTGCTAATGGTTTTTCTTTTGTTCTTTTATTCGGTAATTTTTCTTTTTCGGCTTTTATTTTTTTTAATAATTCGCTGGCTGGTTCATCATTTAGGTTTTGTTCAATTAATTTTCCTTGCATTGCCTCCCGCAAAAATGCCTGGCGGAGTTTTTTAACTGTGTCCAGTTGGTCGTTTAGTTCGGTGTTGAGAGTTAAATTATCTTTTTCTATTTCTTTAAATTCTGCAATTACCTTTCTTTGCTCATTTACATTTGAAGGAATAAAGATTTGAAGCGGTAAAAGATGTTTAGGTTTAATTTCTGTTTTAATACCACCTGGTACTTGTTCTTTGATTGCATCTTTAAATTCTGGACTTTTTAGAAAATATTTCAAAAATTCAATATCAATTTTTTCCTCATCAAAAGAATATGAAGAATAATGTATAGTTGCAGTAATATCTTCTTCGCCTTCGTAAACTGACAT
Organism: Candidatus Caenarcanales bacterium; assembly: GCA_947489925.1. Lineage (GTDB taxonomy): Bacteria > Cyanobacteriota > Vampirovibrionia > Caenarcaniphilales > Caenarcanaceae > JAAFJH01. Next base: position 8,951 of record CANLFK010000081.1, on the reverse strand, counting down.
TGCCCCCTTTTCTACATTAATTCCTGAAATTACCAAATCCCCTTTTTTTACAAGAATCATATCTGTATTAGAAACTTTTTCAGAAAGATATATAATGCCAGAAAAATCAATCTTTTCTATTCGCTTTAATTGAGTAATACTTTCATTATTAGGCTTAAAACGACCTTCTCTATTTTTTAAGAAATCCCCTAATTTAACTTTCTTCCAGCTCATTCGTCCAGCTCCTTAATTTCTTTAGCTTCAATTTTGCTGACACTGTCGTCAAAATCTAAAAGTTCATAAAACTCATGTAATTTATTTTGTAAAAGTTTTTTATCGGGCAAAGAAAGAGTATACTCACTGATTAAAGCGGGTGAAAGATTACGACTAAGAGCATATTCAACTACTTCTTTATCTTTATTTTTACAAAGCAATACTCCAATACTCGGTTTCTCATTCTCTTTTTTCACATCTCGATCTAATGCTTCTAAATAAAAATTAAGTTGTCCTAAATGCTCTGGTTCAAACTCAGTAGTTTTTAATTCAAATACTACAAGACATTGCAAACTGCGATGATAAAACAATAAATCACAATAAAAATCTTTATTTCCAACTTGCAAACGATACTCTTCACCCATAAACAAAAAATCTTTGCCTAGCTCCAGTATAAAACTTTTCATCTGTTTAACTAATTCTTTCTGCAAATCGCTTTCACCATGAATTACAGGTAAATTTAAAAATTCTAAAACATATACTTCTTTGAAAATATTATCGGTTCTATTCGCTAAAACTGGAGAGAAGCTTGTTTGACTACTTGTAACTATTCTTTCAAAGGTACAAGCTTTAATTTGCCTTTCTAAATCCCTTACACTGAGTTTTTCATTAATAGCTAGTTTTAAATAAAATTCCCTTTCTTCTTCTCTCTTACACTTCGCTATAATGGCTAAATTATGACTCCAAGTTAATTCTCTCAACAGTGATGAGAGTTTTTCATTATCTTTATAAGTTTCATAAAATTGTTTCATTCTCCACAGATTTTTATCTGAAAAGCCCTTTAAATCTGGTTCTTGAGATTGTATAAACTGTGCTAATTGCTCAACTGTAGATTTACCCCAACCTTCTATTTGAGTTCTTTCAGTGATATATTTTCCAATTTCCCAATACAAATCTATAAGTTCTTGATTAATAGCTCTAAAGGCTTTATAACGAGCTTCTTTTATTAACAATATGATTTCGTTAAATTGTTTTTGAATATTCATTTAACAGCATTCCTCAACTGTTCTAATAAGTCATTGCTTTTTGCAAAACTATTTTCTAATAAATTCATTAATTCAGAACTATTATATTCATGCTCTTCTTCTTGTTTAATGGGGTTTTTAATGTCTAAATCATAATTCCTTTCAATAATAGTTTTAATATCTACTTTCCAGCAAATCTCGCTTTCAGTCCTTTTATCCCACCATTTTTTTATTGGCTCAAATTCTTTTACTTGTATTGGTTTTGTTTTATTATAAGCTTTTACGCCTTCTGGCAAACGGTGTTCATAATACCAAATTTCTTTTGTCGGTTTACCTTTGTCAAAAAATAATAAATTAGTGGCTACCGTTGCATATGGCTGAAATACTGAATTAGGTAATCTAATAATAGTATGCAAATTACAGTCTTCTAATAATTTCTGTCTTACTCTTTGTTTAACACCGTCTCCAGTTAAACTACCGTCTGGCAAAACAATACCAGCTCTTCCATCTTGTTTAAGCAAATGAATCATTAAAATTAAAAATAAATCAGCACTTTCTTTAGTACGATAAGTTTGTGGAAAATTTGTTTCATTATTATTGGCTACAATGCCACCAAATGGAGGATTAGCAAGAATTATATTTACTCGGTGTTTCTCTGTAAAATTACTTAAAGGTTGGTCTAAAGCATCACCAAATTTAATATTAGGAATTTCAATATCGTGAAGTATTAAATTAGTAGTAGCTAATAAATAAGGTAAAGGTTTATACTCCCAGCCCATTATATTTTGCTCAATACTTTTTCTTTCTTCTATGTTTTTAGCTTGTTTTTTTAAATGTTCAATAGTACAAGTTAAATAACCACCAGTTCCGCAAGCTGGGTCTAATATTTTTTCACCTAATTGAGGATTAATAATACTAGTTATAAATTGGGTAATTGCTCTTGGTGTATAAAATTCTCCACTTTTACCAGCACTTTGTAATTCTTTTAAAATAGTTTCATACAGCTCTCCGAATGCGTGTCTATCTTTAGCAATATTAAAATCAATTTCATTTAATTTATTTAAAACTTTACGGATATTAATACCGCTTTTCATATAATTATTATTGCCTTCAAAGACCTCACGGACAATAACCGCTCTTTGATTCATGGTACTCAAATCTAAATTACGCAAAGCTGGAAATAATTGTCTGTCCACAAATTCTAATAATTCATCTCCAGTCATTCCTTCATCATCACCAGCCCAATTTCCTTTTTCTTTTACCCAGTGAAACTCATCTGGTATGGGAGATTTATAATTATCATCTACTAATTCTAAGTCTTTATCTTTATCGGAAAATATTTTCAAAAAAAGCATCCAGCCTAATTGTTCAATGCGTTGAGCATCGCCATTTAGTCCAGTATCTTGCCACATGATGTCTCTGATACTTTTTATTATTCCAGATATATTACTCATAAAAATTAAGCTCCTTTATACAATTCATTTTCTAATTCTCTTAGAGCCTGTAAATACTGTTCTTTACCGCCAAAAATATTTGTAATTTCCATTACTGAACCAAACTCTACAAGAGGATTAACCCTTAAAACTTCCATACTTTCAATATTTTCAATTCCTTCATCAGCATATTTATTTAATAAAGATTCTAATACTTTTCTGGCTTGTTCTCCGTATTTTGTAAAATAATTTCTTTTCTTTACATTTTCGGCTCTTTCTTTTCGGGTCAGTGGAGGCTGATCATAAACAATATGACAAATTAAATCAAATAAATCTAATTCTTTATCTACCGCTTGACTTAAAGCTTCAATTAAAATACCTTGTTCTTCTAATTCTTTAATAATAGCTTCTTTTCTATCGGCTGAATTCCATTTTTTCAAAAAATCATTTAAAGAAACAAATTTATCTTGAATAATTCCTTTAGTATGGTCTGTAAGACTTGTAATAATAGGCTGTCTATTTTTATCAAAATACATTTCCCGACTTACCAATAAAGAAACATCAATTCCTTTAACATAAATTTTTTGTCTTTTTTGTTTTTCTAAATCTTCTTTATATTCGATTGGTTGGCGTATTTGAGGTGCTTGAAAACAAATTTCTTCATTACTAATTTCATCAATAATTACTTCCTGATTGTCAATCTCATTAGCAATATTACTTAAGTCAGCATTTTGATCTATTGATTTTACCCTGATTGGATCACCGTAAAATTCTTTATCTCGAAATTCTTTATCTGCAAATAAATCTGTTGCATTTCTAAAATCTAAAATTGTAAAATATCTTTTATCAAATTCTTCATTAATTCGAGTACCTCGTCCAATAATTTGTTTAAATTTAGTCATTGAATTAATATTTGAATCCAAAACAATTACTTTACAAGTCTGGGCATCTACTCCAGTAGTCATTAATTCGGAAGTAGTTACAATTACGGGATATTTTTCTGTTCTACTTGTAAAATTATCTAATTCTCTTTTTCCTTCAAGATTATCACCTGTTATTTGCATTATATATTTATCATTTTCTGAAACCAAATCAGCATTTTCATTTATTAAAGCTTTCCTCATTCCTTCAGCGTGTTCTATATCACAACAAAAAATAATTGTTTTAGCAAAACGATCATAACCTTTTAAAAATTCTGTTATTTTTTTAGCTACAAGTTCTCTTCTTTCGGCAATAACTAATTTTTTATCAAAGTCAATTCTATTATAAATTCTATCTTCAACTTCTTGTCTGTCTTTATCTTTAAAGCCTTTTGGTGGTCTCCAGCCTTCTAAATCAACATTTAAACCTATTCTGACAACGCTATAAGGTGCTAAAAACCCATCATTAATACCCTGCTGTAAAGAATAAGTGTAAACAGGATCTCCAAAATAATCACTATTACTTATTTTTTCTGTTTCTTTGGGAGTAGCTGTTAAACCGATATGTGTCGCATTTTTAAAATAATTTAAGATTTCTCTCCAAGCACTATCATCTTTAGCACTTCCTCTATGACATTCATCTATGACAATCAAATCAAAGAAGTCTGGAGAAAAATCTTTATAAGCTTGTTCAATTAAGTCTTCTCCATTACTTAAACCTTGATATAAACCCAAAAATATTTCATATGCTTTATCAGAAGTATCAATTCCTCTTTTCTTATTACTGACTAATCTCTCCTTATTACTTGAATCCATGACAATTTTCTTTTTTATAACAGTCATTTTGTCTTTGAAAGGTTTAAAGTCGCCTCTTCTTGTCTGATCAATTAAAGCTGTTCTATCTGCCAAAAATAATATTCTCTTTTTTGCCTTTACCTTCCACAAACGATAAATAATTTGAAAAGCAGTATAAGTTTTACCTGTTCCTGTAGCCATTACTAATAAAATTCTATTTTGTCCAGCTACAATAGCTTCTATAGTTCTATTAACTGCAATTTGCTGATAATATCTAGGTTTATGCCCTGAACCATCAAAGAAGTAATCTTGAGAAATAATTTGTTGGGATTCTTTTGTCTTAAAGCCTTTATATTCTAAATATTTATTCCAAAGCTCTTCAGGAGAAGGAAATTCATTTAAAGCAATTTCTTTTTCTACACTTTGATTAGTAGCAGTTTTATCATGAAATAAAAAACCATCTCCATTACTACTAAAAGCAAAAGGAATATCTAGTATTTTTGCATAATCTAAAGCCTGTTGAATACCAGCTCCTAAAGAATGTTTATTATCTTTTGCTTCAATAATTGCAATCGGAATATTAGGTTTATAGTAAAGAATATAATCAGATCGTTTTTTGCTTCCTCTTGTTGTTAATTTGCCCCTGACATATATTTGTCCATCAGTAAAAGATACTTCTTCCAGAAAATGAATATCCTTACTCCAGCCAGCTTTTTCAATTGCGGGAGTAATAAATTTTGTACGAATATCTGTTTCGGATAAATTTTTCTTATCAATCATGCAGTTAATTAAAGCTGTTTATTATTTTACTAAAGCTAATTTAAACATAAATCATAAAACCTAGCGACTGGGGAAGAGGAGAGTTTTTTATATTATGTGTTTTACTTTTAATTCCATGGCTTGCGCCTTATAAAGAGTATTTTAATTAAGTTTATACTTTCTCAAGCTCAAACTAAGCGGCAGGACGAGTTCTTTCAGCTTTCAGTTGTGCTAAACGCTCATGGAAGTCTGGAGGCAAACAAGGTTTTAAGTCAGCAAATTTTACACCTTGAGACCTTGCTTCTTCCTGAGCCTTTTGAACAGCATCAAAAACTTTATCAATGTCATTATCATATTCAGCCCACAAAGCTCTCCGAGCCTCTCTGACCTCTTCAACGATTGGGCTATCTGAATCATAATTTTTCATAGTTTGATTCTCCTCAAGCCTCTTATAATTCAAAGTTGATAATCTACTCAACAAAAAATTTTTATGAAACAAATTGTTTTTTCTTACCCACTATTTCATCATACAGTTCCTGATAATGCTGTGGATTTTCCCTTTTCAAATACTCATATTCTCTCAAAAAAGTTTGCTCGGCTAACTCTTCTTTTAGTTCAATCATTCTTTTAACAATTCCTCTTTGAGGCTTTTTATCTGATTCCATAAACAATGTCTCCAGGGGTACAGATTTGTATTTGTTTATACCCTAATTTAAAGTTTATCAGGTTAAATTTAGGGATTTTGTCAATATTCACTAAATGCTTAAAATTCCAACTTACAATAATTTCGAAATCATAAAAAGTTGCTATTGCTACATGCAAACAATCGTTAATTGATTTTTTGGTTAAAACTCCTTGCTGCATATACTCATCAGCTAATCTTCTAATTTCATCGTTTAAATTTACTTGAGTGAGTTTCTGAAAGAGCTTGTCAAATTCGCTTGCCAAAGGATTATTTATATAAGCATCGGCCTCTTGCTTTGTTAATGAAGAAAAATATCCAATTATTTTATTTTCATCCAAAAATTTAAATAGCAATTTGGTGGGTTCCTGAAATTCCTCATCAAAGTAGCCACCTATAACTGAATTATCAAAATATACCTTTAGCTTTTTTTCATTCATAATCTTTTAATTTAACCATGAAGAGCCTTTTAAAGACATACTCAGGTCTTAAAGTTTAAGCTACTCGGTTTAATGGATTCATCTTTATGAATGGCAGTTTGAGTTATTTTATATTTCCTCAATCTTAAGCCTTTTGTGAGTTCACCTTTGAATTCAATATCATCACGATAATACAAAGTTATTTTCTGGCCTATTGATTGCTCGACTTGCCCATTAAAAAGCTGGCCTAGCATTTTTCGATTAGTATTATTTAAAAGCAAAGCCTTTTCTTTTTCTTGAAAATAAACCGCCCATTTAATTTCTTTGTCCCCGTCTGTTCGCTCGATTTCAACTTTTTCATAATGGCTAATGGTTACGGTTTGGCCTTCTTCGGTACTGTCAAACCAGCTTAAAAAGGGCGATTCCTTCATTTGGTCAAAATACATTATTTCATTTTTCATTGTTTTTATTCTCCGTATTTAGTGATTTAATGGGCAGTTTCACGAGTTACCCATCTCGGTTAATTTATTATTTATTCACAACTTCCAGCTCAAAGACTTCTAAAACCAAAGCTCCTATAAAATTGGACTTCGCCGCTTTAATCTCAAAACGGCTATCAGTGATGGCTTCCAGTTTATACAGCTTTAGGCCTTTTTCTTTAAGCAGTTTATTGGCATAATTTAAAGCCACTTGTCTATTATCTTCTTGCATTTAAGCGGCCTCCAGTTCGGGTTTTAGCTTAATTGGCTGTATATTAATTAATTCTTGTATTTTTTCAACATAAGCTTCATAAGGGTCTTTTGATGGGTGTAAAACAAATAAAGCGGCATATAAGCTGGCCTGCTGGTCTAGTTCGGGGTGTTCAAGTTGATAACTAGCTTTGTGCCAAGCATAAGAAGGTTTGAGCTTACCAGTTTTGGAATCATAGTATTCTTGGTTTATCATTGTTATTGTCTCCAATTTGATTAAGTGTTGTTGGAGGCATTGGGGCTAGTTTGCGCTAGTCCCTCAATACCTAAGCCTTTTAATGTCATACTCGGGACAAAAAACTAAGCCTTCACCAAGCCGTTTTTAATGGGTTTTCGATTTTCGTATTTTTTAAAATTGTGAATATTTTCAATGCCATATTTAGCGGCCAAATCTTCTAGACTGCCTTTAGAAGCCCTTGATTTAATTTGCTTTGGTTTAAAATACCAACATTCCCGCTTAGAATGCCACCAACAGCCGAGAGTTTTTAATTTATCTTTGTGCGGTTTGCTGTCTCCAATGATCCAAAGCCATAAACCAATTAAATAAATTTCAATATCTGGCATTTGAAGGGCGATTAATTCAAGCATTTTATTGGCCAATTCCTCTTCCAGCTCATCATGGTATTTATAAACGTGTTCTTTTTCGTCATCACCTTTATATGTTTGGCCGTCCCCCTTTTTAAGAGCCTCTTGATATTGGCGGTTAATTTCCTTCATGGTGTCAGGGTCGCCGCCTAAGTCTGGGTGATGCTTTAAAGCCAATTGTTTAAATTTACGTTTAATTTCCTCAATGGAAGAACAATCTAAGAAAAAGTTGATATTATTCATTTTAGTTTCCTTTCTTATCGTGATGGATGGGGAACAAAGGGGCTAGGTACGAACTAGCCCACAACTTAAAAACAATCTGGGCGGGTGGCGGGGCGGGATGAAAGCCCGCAAGAATGACCCGTTTAAAGCAAAGAAAGCTGAGAAGCCGAGGGTTGCCAAGTGAAAGACCCAGCCCACAAGCCAGAAGGCACAGACTGAACCCAAGCACCACCAGACCAAGCAGGCAAAACCACATTAGGAGCCAGAAAAACAAAAACCCTTTTACCTTGCGAAATGGCGTAAACCAAACTAGCCCAAGTGCCAGAACCGCCGCCGCAAAAATGCCTTAGGGGTGAAACGCCATTGGGACAGCTAACAGAAGCAAAACCTACCAAAACATTGCAAGCCGAAACCATAGCCTGAGAACGACGAGCCAAAGCAATAGACATTGAAACAGGTAAGCCCGCACCAGGAGAAGCAACTTTAAAAACTTGAGCATTTGGGCAAGCTTGACGAACTAAAGCATCCACACCAGAAGCACAACCAACAGCCACCGAATGGCCAGCCAAACTAACTGATTTAGCCACCGTTTGAACAAATTGAGCTGAATTAAAACCATGCCTTGAACCAGTGAAACCTACTATTTGAGCCATTTGTAAACCTCTTTTTAATCTTTATACTCTTCATTTTCTCGCATTTAATGATGTTTTACAAGAGTTTGTACTTATGGCATTATTTCAAATCAAGCTTGCAGAGCCGATAAATTTATGACATTAGGGGGAGGGCTGGCTGTGGGCGGTTGTGGTGGTGGGAGGGGAATAAAACGAATGCGCTTGCGCTCCTACAGTGAGCGTACCGAAGCTTGGGAAAACAGGCAAACCACGTAATGTAAGGCCTCTGGATTTTGTGAGAATCCCGCCGTAATGTATTAGGCCTGTAGTGGAGTGGTAGACTGGGAGACCGAAGCTGAGAGTGAGCGATCAAAAACAAACCTGTGCGCAAGCACCCAATGCGTTAGGGATTGAAGCGTTAGCTTGCCACATAATAAACTGACTGAAGTTGATCCGATTTAGGAGACAAACTTTTTAGAGATATTGTAAAGCTCCTCGAATTGAAGAGGGGACAGATAATTCAAGGTTGAATGCTTTCTTTCCCGATTATAGAAAATCT
>CANLFK010000080.1 GCA_947489925.1 Candidatus Caenarcanales bacterium | reverse complement strand
ATAAATAATACCAATCAATTTTGTCTGGGTTTTGTTCCAAAATATGAATGGCTGCTGGATTTCTTGATAAATAATACCAATCAATTTTGTCTGGCTTTTTTTCGAGTAAATGAATAGCTGCTGGATTTTTTGATAAACTAAACCAATTAATTTTGTATGGGTTTTGTTCTAGTAAATGAATAGCTGCTGGGTTTCTTGATAAATAAAACCAATCAATTTTGTCTGGATTTTGTTCTAGTAAATGAATTGCTGCTGGATTTTTTGATAACCTTTCCCAATCAATTTTGTCTGGATTTTGTTCCAACGCTTTGCTTATTAAATGAATTGCTTTAGGATTTGTTGATAACCAAGCCCAATCAATTTTGTCTGGATTTTGTTCTAGCGCTTCGCTTAGTAAATGTATGGCTGCTGGATTTGCTGATAACTCATTCCAATCAATTTTGTCTGGATTTTGTTCTAGAAGATGAATCGCTGCTGGATTTATTGATAAAGCAGTCCAATAAAGTTTCTCAACAGGAATCCAACGTCTCAGTATTTTAAATGGTTCGCTCATAGTTTTAAAAACTTGTTGTTGTATATAAAGATGCTAACTAACAAAGATGGAAAAAGGAATTCAATTTTTTTTGTAAAGGAGGGAGCCCCCTTTCTTCCTCGTCCACCACAAATGTTCAACCATTTTAATTCGCTGTGTAACCCTGGAGAAAAAATGTTTAAATTAAAATATTACACACGCACTTACACACTAATTCCATCTAGAATTAAAATCATCTAACAAATCCCCTCGTTCCACAAATTTATGAATATTTTCAGGATGATAATAGTAAGCAATCAATTCATCTTTAATTCCAGTAGTTTCCATATGCTCTTTTATTTTGTCATAATCATAAGTAAATATTTCTGGATTTTCTGATAACCAATCCCAATCAATTTTGTCTGGCTTTTGTTTCAAAATATGAATGGCTGCTGGATTAGTTGATAACAAATCCCAATCAATTTTGTCTGGATTTTGTTCTAAAATATGAATGGCTGCTGGGTTGCTTGATAATATTTCCCAATCAATTTTGTCTGGATTTTGTTCCAAAATATGAATTGCTTTAGGATTTCTTGATAACTCAATCCAATTAATTTTGTTAGGGTTTTGTTCTAACACTTCGCTTATTAAATGAATTGCTGCTGGATTACTTGATAAACAATCACAATCAATTTTGTCTATGTTTTGTTCCAAAATGTGAATTGCTTTAGGATTAGTTGATAAATATGCCCAATGAATTTTGTCTGGGTTTTGTTCTAAAATATGAATTGCTTTAGGATTTGTTGATAAATATTCCCGATCAATTTTGTCCGGATGTCGTTCCAAAAGATAAATGGCTGATGGGTTCGTTGATAACCAAGTCCAATTAATTTTGTCTAAATTTTTTTCTAATAGATGAATGGCTGCTGGATTTTTTGATAATATTTTCCAATTAATTTTGTCTAGATTTTGTTCTAAAATATGAATCGCCGCTGGATTTGCAGATAACTCAAACCAATGAATTTTGTCTGGATTTTGTTCCAACGCTTCGCTTATTAAATGAATGGCTGTTGGGTTTGCTGATAACCATCTCCAATTAAGTTTGTCTAAAGGAATCCAAGGTCTTAATATTTTAAAATGTTCGCTCATAGTTTTAAAAACTTGTTGTATGTAAATATACTAACTAACAAAGATGGAAAAAGCAATTCAATTTTTTTAAAGGATGACCCTTTCTTCCTCGTCCACCACAGATGTTCAAGCTCACAAAGAAAAATAAATAAATTAAAATATTACACACGCACTTACTAACTAATTCCATCTAGAATTAAAATCCTCCAACAAATCACCTCGTTCAACAAATTTATGAATATTTTCAGGACGATAATAGTAAGCAATTAATTCATCTTTAATTCCAGTGGTTTCCATATGTTCTCGAATTTTGTCATAATCATAATCAAATATGGCTGGATTTTTGGATAACTCAACCCAAACAATTTTGTCTAAATTTTGTTCTAATAGATGAATGGCTTCTGGATTTTTTGATAATACGGTCCAATTAATTTTGTCTAGATTTTTTTCTAAAATATGAATTGCTTTAGGATTAAAGCATAACCAATACCAACAAATTTTGTCTGGGTTTTTTTCGAGTAAATGAACCGCTGCTGGATTTAGTGATAACATTTTCCAATCAATTTTGTATGGCTTTTGTTTCAACATTTTGCTTATTAAACGAATTGCTTCCGGAATGGATGATAACATAAACCAATCAATTTTGTCTGGATTTTGTTCCAAAATATGAATGGCTGCTGGATTTGTTGATAACTGAGACCAATTAATTTTGTCTGGATTTTGTTCTAGTAAATGAATGGCTGCTGGATTGTGTGATAACCTATCCCAATCAATTTTGTCTAGATTTTTTTCTAAAATATGAATTGCTGCTGGATTAGTTGATAGATAAGCCCAAGCAATTTTGTCTGGATTTTGTTCCAAAAGATGAATAGCTGCTGGATTTTCTGATAACCGATACCAATTAATATAGTCTAGGTTTTGTTCCAAAATATGAATTGCTTTAGGATTTTCTGATAACCGATACCAATTAATTTTATCTAGGTTTTGTTCCAAAATATGAATTGCTTCTGGAATTCTGGATAACCCAGACCAATTAATTTTGTCTAAGTTTTGTTCCAAAATGTGAATGGCTGCTGGATTTTGTGATAACAAATCCCAATCAAGTTTCTCAGGATGAACCCACTCTCTCAATCTTTTAATTGGTTCGCTCATAGTATTAAAAACTTGATTATGTAGGTAAAGATACTAACTAACAAAGGTGGAAAAAGGAATTCAATTTTTTTTGTAAAGGAGGGAGCCCCTTTCTTCATCGTCCACCACAAATGTTCAACTCTTTTTAATTCGCTGTGTATCTATCCCTGGAGAAAAAATGTTTAAATTAAAATATTACACACGCATTTCTTACTAATTCCATCTAGAATTAAAATCCTCCAACAAATCACCTCGTTCAACAAATTTATATATATTTTCAGGACGATAATAATAAGCAATTAATTCATCTTTAATTCCAGTGGATTCCATATGCTCTTTTATTTTGTCATAATCATAAGTAAAGATTGCTGGATTACTTGACAACTCATCCCAATTAATTTTGTCTGGGTTTCGTTCCAACAAATGAATGGATGCAGTATTGCCTGATAACATATTCCAATCAATTTTGTCTAGGTTTTTTTCCAAAAGATGAATAGCTGCAGGATTGCCTGATAACAAATACCAATCAATTTTGTCTGGGTTTTGTTCTAACGCTTTGCTTATTAAATGAATGGCTGCTGGGTTTATTAATAATGCGGTCCAATCAATTTTATCTTGATTTTGTTCTAAAATATGAATGGCTGCTGGATTTATTGATAACCAAACCCAATCAATTTTGTCTGGGTTTTGTTCTAAAATATGAATTGCTTTAGGATTACTTGATAAATAAATCCAATCAATTTTGTCAGAGTTTTTTTCTAATATATGAATAGCTGCTGGATTTTCAGATAACCAAGGCCAATAAATTTTGTCTGGATTTTGTTCTAACAAATGAATGGCTTTAGGATTTTTTGATAACAAATCCCAATAAATTTTGTCTGGGTTCTGTTCCAAAATGTGAATTGCTTTAGAATTGCTTGATAACCAATACCAATCAATTTTGTCTAGATGTTTTTCTAAAATATGAATGGCTTCTGGGTTTTCTGATAACTCACGCCAATGAATTTTGTCTGGATTTTGTTCCAAAATATGAATGGCTGCTGGGTTTTCTGATAAAGTAGCCCCATCAAGTTTCTCAACAGGAATCCAAGGTCTTAGTATTTTAAAATGTTCGCTCATAGTTTTAAAAACTTGTTGTTGTATATAAAGATGCTAACTAACAAAGATGGAAAAAGTAATTCAATTTTTTGTAAAGAAGATAAAAAAGTAAGGAACTAAAAATAGTCCACACTTCCCCACCCCCCACAGATGTTTTCAGCACAGGTTTCCCCATCCCCCACAGATGTTCTCAGCACAGGTGTCCTTACTTCCCCATCCACCACAGATGTTAAAGACCACAGGTGGTCAGCCATCCTTCCCCATCCCCGCCCTTCCCCATCCCCCGAGAACAAATTTTTAGTTAAGGGTAAAAATAGGTGTAGAAAAAAAAAATTGAAAAAGAAGAGGAGGATAAGGATAGAGGTATGAAAGAAATTTCAAATAAGCCAAAGCTTAATAAGTTAATAAGTGAATATAATGTCAACAGTAGAATTTAACGCATCAATTCAAGTGACAGAGTTGTTGATGAGGACGTTGGAGAATGCGGCGAAGGATTTGGCAACACGTTGTATCAAGGAATGCGCATCAAAATACGATTTCAACGCAGAAGACGCGATTCAAGCCCTGGGTTTGGAGAGTTTGTCTGTGATTCGCAAACAAATGGCGAAGAAATCAGTGTCAAAAGAGCGAGTGCCGAAGGAGCGTGTAGCGAAAGAAAAGAAATCAAGCATCCCAATGCCATTCACGAGTGAAGGAGTAGATTTGACAGGCTGCCAAGGCCTAGCATACAATCGTGGTCTATTCACTCAATGCACAAAGAAGCCAATGGAAAACGGAAACTACTGCAAAGGCTGCCAAAGCGAAGCAGACAAAAACGCATCTGGTTGCCCAGACTGCGGAACAGTCGAGAGTCGCCAAAACAGCGGTTTGTACGAGTTCAAGGATCCAAAAGGCCGAAAGCCAACTCATTACTTGAAAGTATTAGAAAAACTAAAAATAAACACAGAACAAGCGTCAGCGGAAGCAGAAAAGTTACAGATTTGGATAGACGAAGCACACCTGAACGCACCAGAAAAGTCACAGAATAAGCCGAAAGGTCGCCCAAAGAAGGTCGTCGCAAAGGTAGAAGCCGAAAATGTGAGCGATCTCTTTGCACAACTTATTGAGGACAAGGATGGAGAAGAGATACTGGAAGTGGTAGAGGATAATGCTGAAGAAGAGAAAAAAGAGGCCAAGTCACCGAAAAACGCAAAATTGAGTGAAGAAGACAAGGCGGCAAAGAAGGCTGCCTTGGAAGCCGAACGCGCGGCAAAGAAGGCTGAACGTGAAGCGAAGGCGGCCGAAGAAAAGGCAGAACGCGAAGCAAAACGCAAAGCCGAAGTGGAGCAAAAGAAGGCAGAGCGCGAAGCGAAGGCAGCGGAAGAAAAGGCAGAGCGTGAAGCAAAGCGTGAAGCCGAAAAAGCAGAGCGTGAAGCGAAGCGTCAAGCCGAAAAGGCAGAGCGTGAAGCAAAGCGTGAAGCCGAAAAGGCTACCAAGAAGCCCACAGCTGCCAAGGCTTCTAAGGCCGACAAGACTGACAAGGCTGACAAGGCTGACAAGGCTGACAAGGCTGACAAGGCTGACAAGGCTGAAAAGGCTGAAAAGGCAGAAGAACCAGCAAAAGTAACCGTGTCAAAAACTACAATTAATGGAAAACTTTACTTGAAATCCAGTGTCAATATCCTATATGATCCCGCAACAAAAGAGGAAGTAGGTCTTTGGGACCCAGAGACCAAGACGATTAAGCCTCTGCCTAACGAGGACGAGGAAGAAGAGGAGGAGGAGGAGGAAGAGGAGGAGGAAGGATATGAGTCAGTTTAGAAGTAGAAGTAGAAGTAGATAATGAATTGTAACTAATTAAATAAAATAGATAAAAGGATAATATCCTTTTTTCACGCCATCCATTTATAGATGAACCCCCAATAAACTAACAAATACTCATTTCTCCGTTTTGTCACTCATTTCCCTGTTTTGTCACTCATTTCTTGTATAGCGTAACATAGGGGGTTACAAATGTAACATATTTGGTTACAATACTGACAAAATGAGTTACACACCAACAGACATTATTAAAGACTACACTATGCTGCATATTACTATATTACTATATTACTATATTACTATATACCGTATCACTAAGTATATGAAAAAAGAACAATGTTTAACACCTTTGGACATTTCTATTACTTCGTGAACGTTAGGAAAACTCTGATGGTATTTTTTTAGTTACCTTATCATCCATATTATTTCAGAAAAAATTGAAACTTATTTTCATTTTTTAATACAAGATACATAATATATCAAGTTTAAAATGACTAATGATTGGCTATTGAGAGTTGGGGATGGAAAGAACCTTAAAAACTCTTCCAAATACAGAATTTGGGGGATTTCTTCAAAAAGTCCTACAAATAAACATTTTATAAAAAATGTTAAACCTGGTGATAGATTATGGTTTGTGAAAAGTAAAACATTTGGTCAACTTCTTGCTGTTGCGACATATCGCTCACACAATTCGCGTGTTTCTGGACCTCTTATTGATACCTCGTTGACCAATGAAGAATTGGGATGGACTGGAAGTGAAACCGATTGGTCTGCTGACGTAGAAATTCATTATACAGACTTGTATGGATTGGATTATTGCGACATGCTTACTCATATAAAAGGTGCGTCAACGATTAGAGAATACAACGATAAATGTAGAGTTAATTTGCCTGTAGAATATAGCTATATTGTGCGATATAGTAGAGTTACTTTTGAACTGTAAGTTAATTAATAATTTAAAAAAAATAAAAACGAGGGAAACCTCTTTTTTATTCAGTGTTTTCCTAACATTCACGAAGTAATAGAAATGACCAAAGTAACATAGGGGGTTACGAATGCTACATATTTGGTTACAATACTGACAAAATGAGTTACAAATACTCAATTATAGTTACGCATTAATAGGGTAGCATTTAATACTACTATATTAATACTATATGAAAAAAAAAATGTTATTTAATTATTACATACACGCACAACACAACACAATTATAATTATTATACTTTTTTAATTTTGTTAGTTTGTTTTAGTAACAACTTCTAATCCTATTTATTACCCATACCAGGAAATATAATATCCGTTGTATAAAATAGATACACGTCTTTCATCAGGGTCTCCGTAACATAAACTACCACAGTTGATAAAGATATTATCAGAAATATCTCTCTGATCCTGAAACTTACTAATCAAAAAGTAACCATCAAAATCTTTGGGCTCACTAAAGAAAGGACAAGTTTCGTTGGTAGCATTTTTGGGTAATATTTTATAATATATTACACTGTTAATATTATACATAGTTATAACTACATCGTCAGTTGAGCCGTATCGTATCACATTATTCGGCAACCCTCTCTCGTTGCCAACAAAACATCCATATTCGTTTGACCATTGAATATTTTCGTTGATTCTGGTACTAACATCATCATAAACTTCTTCACTACAATACCTTTTTAGATTGTTGAAAATATCGTCGGTTAGAATAAAACTTTCAAAGTTGTCCATTGTTAGTGTATTGATAGTAGATTGACTATGAGTATAGTTTATTTCAATTTTTTTCCTTTTTACTGCTACAGGATACCCCATCCTTCCCCATCCACCACAAATGTTCCGCAATTATATTATATGCTTTCTGAGACTCGTTTATCTTTAATTTTTTTTCACCGAAAGGTGTGGTTTTTACAAGTTCTAAAATCTTCAAGGGTGTAAATAATATAAAGATATTATACTATATATTATAATGAGTGATTCATTAACAAATAATTCTGAAAAATATATTGAATGTCAGTTTACATTATTGGATAATAATGAAATAACACATATAAGAACCAACTATAAAGTTGTCGATGTAGATTGGTTAGATGCTAGTAAAGTAAAGTATAAAATATTTGGTGATGATTATTTTACACCACTAAAAACTTATGTTATTAATAATATGGTAGATTTTTATCTAAATGATAAAGATAAAGAGATTTATAAAAAAACAGATTATCTCTGTAATGAAAAAGAAAAAATATGTATATGTAATATTCATGCAGACGATTTTAGAAAAATATATGATGGAATAAACTATAAACAAAATATAAAATATATTAGTTGGTGCAAAAAATATAAAGATAATTTTTAATTATATTCGGCGTTTTTACAAGTTATAAAATATCCAAAGGTGTAAAAAGATGTACCAACTAACAAATATTCATATCCCCATTTTGTCACTCATATCCCCATTTTGTCACTCATATCCCCATTTTGTCACTCATATCCCCATTTTGTCACTCATTTCTTGTATAGCGTAACATAGGGGGTTACAGATACTACACATTTGGTTACAATATAGACAAAATGAGTTACAAATAGTCAATTATAGTTACGCATTAATAGGGTAGCATTTAATACTACTATATTAATTTTTCTTAAATTATTAATAAAATAATTACACAGTACCCTCTTAAAAGTTTGATTTTATTTTTGAAAAGGCATTAAACTAACAAATATTCATATACCCATTTTGTCACTCATATCCCCGTTTTGTCACTCATTTCTTGTATAGCGTAACATAGGGGGTTACATATGTGACATATTTGGTTACACTATACTCATAATTGTGTTACATTTGTAGCCAATTGTGTTACACTGGTGACGCCGTTGTACTGTGTACTGTTACACTTTGTTTATACTATTTATGTATCACAGTTTCCTTCACTATATTTTTTATTATCTTATTATAATTTTTGTTAGTTTCTTCTTCATTTATACCATTCATTGAGTTACTAACTATCCTTAAATATCTATCATTCTCCTTTGATGTAGAGTCATTAAACTCTGGATGTTCATTCGTCCACTCTTTAATCTGTTTTATATTTTTATGCGCCACGTGTTTTATCGCAGTTGTTAATAGAGTTTTATCATCCGTCTCTTTATTCCATTGGTCCTTATCTTTGACATACATTATTTCTCGCTTTGAATCTGAACAATGTATCGGTCTATCACTAATATCCATCTGTTTTAAGCCATTTATAAATATCTTTGAAATCCCTTCTGCAAAACCTAGTCTCCCCGTTTCTTCCAAATCCTTGATTCCAACTTGCAATTGACTAACAAAATCCATTATATTCATCGCATTCTTACACGTCTCGTTTAAAAAGAAATTAAGATTAAAATTTGTATTATGACTATTGTTAGTATTATAACTACCACTATTCTTCGCTAGTTCTAACATATTCTTATTCTGTTCCATCATTTGCTTATTCTGGTCAATCATCAATTGTTTAAACTCTGAATTCTCTTTCAACAAATAACTTATTAATTCTTGTTGTTCCTCTATTTTAGGGTCACTTGTAGAAAGAATAGACATAATATCTTCTTTTGATAAACATTTTTTCTTGTGTCTCCATAAACCAGAATTATCCTTATAAGTTTTATTACAATTTTGACAAATATAATCATAGCTTAAAGGAAGCTTATTTTCATTGCTTACCATTGATTTTTTATGTTTTGCACTTCTAATATGATTGTTATAATTACTTTTTTTACTGCTAATATAGTTACATTTTTTACATTCATATTTAAAGCTTAAAAATGGCTTATTTTCATTGCTAAACATTGCTATATATAAGCAATGTATTTTAAGCTTTAATATATTCCGCAAAATAATATAAAAATTTTATCATCACAAAATAAATTGCTTATTTTTTATTTTGTGAGCATTATGGTTTAAACCCACTTTTTAACACATTATTTTCAAGACTTTTTTCGGTTTTTCAATTTTGGACATTTTTAAAAATGTCCATTTTCCAAAACCCCTTGGACTTT
>CANLFK010000079.1 GCA_947489925.1 Candidatus Caenarcanales bacterium | reverse complement strand
AGAATATTGTTTTAATAAGTCTCACTCAGCGGCTTATGCAATGGTTAGCTATCAAACAGCTTGGCTGAAAGCAAATTATCCAGTGCAGTATTTAACGGCTCTCATGTCTTCGGTTAGTTCTGATCAGGATAAAGTTCGTTTATATATTGCCGAAGCCCAGAGAATGGGAGTACAAGTTTTGCCGCCAGATATAAATATTTCGGGTTTTGACTTTACGGCTCGTCCTGACGCCAATCAGATTTTATTTGGTTTGTCTGCGGTTAAAAATGTTGGCGAAAATGCAGTAGCTGAAATTATCCGTGAGAGAAATGAAAAAGGTTTATTTAAGTCTTTGATTGATTTATGCGAAAGAGTAGATTTGAAAACAGTGAATAGAAGAGCTTTAGAGAGCTTAATTTCTTGTGGTGGTTTTACGGGTATTTCAAATAATTCACGCAAAGGAATGTTAGAATCGCTCGAAGGAATTTTAAGCCAAGCCCAAAAGCAAAAAGAAAGAAAAAGCAATGGACAAACTACTTTATTTGGTGGCTTGGGGAATAATGAAGAAACCAAAGAAGAGGAAAATGACTTAAAAGCCAGTATTGATGCGGAACAAATAAAAGAAGAATATGCAAAAGAAGAAATACAAAAATTAGAAAAAGCACTTTTAGGATTTTATGTTAGTAGCCATCCTTTGGGCGATTTCATGAAAAAAGTAAATTGTTTTGCAACTCATACAATTGGTGATTTAGCTGATTTGAAAGATGGCACTGAAGTAATAATTCCAGCCCTGCTCGGTCAAATTACCAAAAGAATGACTAAATCAAATAAATTAATTGGAATTGGACTAATTGAAGATTTAACCAGCAAAATGGAATTAGTTTTTTTTAGTAAAATATTAGAAAATTATGGACATTTACTGCAAGAAGACCAAAAGCTTTTATTAAAAGGAAAAGTCCAAATTAAAAGTGAAGGGGAAGTTTCTTTGGCGGTTGAGTCACTGAAAGCGATTAATGATTTAAGTTATTTTGAATTGGAATTTTTTGATAATAGTGAAAGTTCAACTGATTGGCAAAGTCGCTTTATGGAATTGCGTAATATACTAAAAAGATATAATGGAGATTTGCCAGTTGTTTTAAAAGTTCAAGACAAATTAGCCTCAATTAATCAGTCTTTGTGGGTTAGCAAGGATCAGTCTTTGCTTGAAGATATGCAAAAATTTAATTGGTTAAAAGCTGATCTGAAAAAAGTTTAGATTTTGGTGAAAGATATTAATAGAAGAGTTTTGATCCCCCAGATTTATTGAGTGTGTTGTAATACAATTTAAAAAGTCTTGGCATAACTGACTCAAAGAGAAAAAGAACTAAAGAAAAAGTTTAACTGAAATAAAAAGCCCTTTCACAATCGATTCTAAGGACTATTCAATTATAAAAAGGTTTATTGTAAGGCTTTAAAAACAAGCAAAGTTATATAAAACAATAAAAAAAGTATAATATTTATACCAAGTTATACACAATTACAAATTTATAATGTTAGCTTTAAGATTAGACCCTGAATTAGAAAGAGAATTAGAGAAATTAGCTAAAGAAACTAAACGCTCTAAAAGTTACCATGCCAAAGAAGCTTTAAAGCAATATTTAGAAGACAGATCAGATTATTTACAAGCCTTAGCAGTTTTGGAAAAGAATAATTCTTATATATCCCTAGAAGACATGAAATTATATATTACAAAACTAGACAGTTAAATTCAATCAAGATTTAAAGAAAACAGCTAAGAAGCTAGGAAAACAAGCTTTGAATCGAATAATTAACTTTTTAGAAGAGAAAATTTTAATTGAAAAAAGACACCCTAAAAGCTTTGGAAAACATTTAATTTGTAACTTAGTTGGCTTTTGGAGATATAGAATTGGAGATTATAGAGTTATTTGTAAAATTGAAAACAAAAATACGACTCTCTAAAATATTAACCTTCTTCAATTACTTCTTTACATAAATTAGGATATTTTCTTTTATACCAGTTTTCAATTTCTGCTCTGTCAGTTTTTTCTAAACCGTATAATTCATAAACTAATTCATCTATTTTTTCTTCTAGTTTAATAGTATCTTTATTTTCTTCTTTGAAAGAAAGTACTTTTTCTACTAAATCTATTATTTTTGTTTCTTGTTTATTATTAGTTGCTTTAAACAAAGGTGTTTTCATGAATTGATTTTTATCTATTTGTAATAAATCTCCAGTATGTTTAAGTTTGCTGTGCATATAAAAATAAAATAATTTTGAGTTTAAAAGACCTATTAAATATTTAAGATTAATCCTCTCTGATTGGATAAAAAAGAGATTTCTTGAACCATAAAATTGTTTATTTGTAAAAGTAAAACCTCCATTTATACTCCTACTTGTCCAAACTAATTTTTCTCCTTCCTTAAAAGAGTCTTCATTTCTTGCCCACCACAAATGATAATATTTTATAGAGTCTTTTAAAACTTCTCTTCTATTTTCTAATTGCTCTTTATAAGGCTCTAGTTTTTTAGCTATATTAGGATATTCTATTAATTCAGCACTATCTACTCCAACAAAAAATTTTTCATCTCTTTCTCTATGACTAAAATTATGCTTAATCGTTTATCCTAATCTTTTATTTTAAGACAGCTTCTAAGAGGGTATCTGAAAAGTAGGAAATAAAAAAAGGTGCCATCAGCTAAATTAATTTTGTAGAGAATAATACACTACTTATTCACCCTGTATAAGCCTTTCCATGGATTTCTGTTGAGATATGATCGCATTTTAGTATTAGCACGCTCATTAAACAAAGGGAATCAAAAGAACTTTCAGTTTTTAAAATTAAGGATTACAATTAGCTCTTAAATGACTTAGGAGAATTTCCCAGTAATGTTTTTTATTGAGTCTTGGAAGAATAGTCTTATCGATATGTCTGGAAGAAATACTCTTCTTTATTTTAAATTTGAAACGCAAAAAGGGGAAATAAAGAAGAATTTTCTAAATCTCATTAATTTTAATGATGAATTACTAAACAAACTTTTAGGAGGAGAAGCGGTATCTCTAAATGATGAAAGTATTGAAACACAGCTTGATAAAAAGAAAAAAATAGAGCCAGATAAATCCTCAAAGAAAGAGTACAAACAGTTAGCAAAAATTTATCATCCTGATAATAGAGAGACCGGAGATGAAGAACAATTCAAAAAACTTCAAGCTTCTTTTAATATTGAAAAAGACGAACAAGCCACAGAAATCAAACAATCAAAAGATACTTTTGCGGAAAGAAAGAAATTATTAGATAAGCTTCGCTTAAAAGACAAGACGGCAGAAGAAGATCTAGGTACAAATATTTTGTATTTAACATATGGATTGCTCCATTGGACAGAGCCTAATAGGACAGGTTCTGTAAACGGAAATCAGGAAAATACTTCTCCACTTTTCATGATTCCTTTGGATATTATAAAGAAAGGGGGGCTAGAGCCTAAGTATTCAATTACTCTTGATGAAGATGAGGCTATTGTCTTTAATCCTGCATTGAGAGTCTATTTAAAACAATCTTTTGATATTAATTTCGATTTTATTCCAGAAAAAATTGAAAATGAAGAAATAAATCTGCAGATTTTCAATCCATATCTTGAATCTATTGAAGCAGGTGTTTCAAAGAATAAATGGAGAGTTGATAAACAAGTAAAAACCATTGCAACTTTTGGCTTTGCCAATCTTTCTATGTACAAAGAAATGGAGGAGTGGGGGGAGGAAATGTCAAAACATTCACTTCTTTCAAGCTTGACGACCAAAGAGCCATATTCTCAAGAGCCTATAAGAGATGCCTTTACCATTGATACAACAATTCATGCAAATGAATCTCATTGTGTTGTTGATGCAGATTCTTCTCAAATAGAAGCTATTCAGGCGGCAAAAGATGGGAGAAGTTTTGTTTTAGATGGTCCACCTGGTACAGGTAAATCACAAACAATAGTCAATATTATTGCCGAATTAATAAGTCAAGGAAAAAAAGTCCTTTTTGTAAGTCAAAAAAAAGCCGCTCTCGATGTTGTTAAATCTCGACTTGATGCTTGTTCTCTTGGATCTTTTTGCCTTGATTTACATAATCATCAAACTAAAAGCAAAGAATTTATTGATAGATTAGATACCTCCTTTAATCATCTTATAAGTGAACAAACTTCTTTGTCCGAGCAAAAACAAAATAATCATTTCAAAGCTCTTGAAGAGAATAGGAAAGAATTAAATATCTATGCAAATAAACTAAAGGAAAAATTTGGAAAATTAGATAAAACGATATTTGAGCTTTATGCAATAAATTCCTCTTCTGAGTCAATTAAAGATATTCAATTCACTATTAATAATGTGATAGATTTTGATGAATTAAAATTGGATAAAGTAAAAAAACTTTTAAATAATTTAGAATCATTACAATCTATTTATTCTATTCTTGATAGCCATCCATGGAAACACCTTAATAAACTTGAATTTATTGGATTTCAAGAAAAAGAAATACTTCATAGTAAGCTTGACCAGACATTATCTAAAGTAAATGATTTTAATGTTATTCTAGCAAAATTATACAAACTGACAGGATATTCACCTCAAACCAACAGTTTTAATGAGTTTTATAAACTAATAGAAACATTACTTTTACTGGAGCAAAATGTAGTAGTTAGTAAAAATTGGCTGGATTTCAATTCTTATACAAATGTAATTGAAGAACTGTATATAAATCAAAATGAACATTTAAAACTCAAAGAACTTAAGAATAATATTGAGTCATTTACAATACCAAATAGTTTAAGAGAAAGAGATATTGATGAAATTATTGAACAAATTACGAAGTTTATAAAACCTGAATTTCTTGAACTTGAAACACAGGAAGGTTGCCTTTTTCATTTTATTGCAAAGTCTATTTCAATAACTCAAAATCTGCTGGATGCGATATCAAGAACTTATCAAGCTGTTGAATACTTACCTAGGGACAAAACCTTAACGGAGTTTTCAAGTTTATATCCTGAATTTAAGCTCTTTATGGAGAATCACAATATACAACAAAAATGGCTTGATATTGAAAACTACTCAAATGCTATAGAACAATGTTCAGCTGACAAAAATGAACATGGCATATTGCAAAGCTACAAAGATAAAATTGAATGTTATACTGAGCCTTCTCGGCTAAATAAAGAATATGTTGAAGAATTATTTTTTCAATTAAATAAATATATCAAAGCGGGCATTTTGGGTAATTTATTTTTTCAATTCTCCACCATCAAAAAAACTTTGATTAATGATTTTTATAATCCAAATATGCCATTACCTTCAGTAATCAATATCCAACAAGACTTACTAGAATGTAAGAATTTTCTTCTGTATAATGAAAAAATTGAGTCAAAAGCTCAATCTCTCAATTGGTTGTACGGAGATCATTATGTAGGATTACAAACTGATTGGAATGCTATCCTTCAAACTCTCATGTGGCTTAAACAAACTTCAGAAGGTAGTTTTGGACTTAATAAGTCAACAAAAAATCTGATTATTTCTATTGAATCAAAAACAACTTTTCTCAATGATATTAATCTGATAACAGACTTGATAGATGTTGTTAAGAATCATTACAGTAATTTATTTGACATAGTTCTATCTAGATACTGGATAAAGCTCGATTTAGCAAAAATATTAGAATTGCTCCATGAGAGAATAGAGCCTTTCAACAATTTAAGAAGCAAATTTTATAAAACTAATAAACCTCTACCAAAACTAGAAAATATTAAAGAAGATCTTCATTTGTTTAAAAGTTTTTTACAACTACAAAATAATATCAATGAGAAAAAGCAGTATTTAAAATCAAGGTATGAAGATTTCTACAATGACTTAGAAACTGACTGGGAAGGTATACTCACATCTTTTTCATGGTTAAATAAAATATCAAATAGTAATTTGGGACTTAATCAATCAATTAAAGAATTACTCTCTGATACTTTTAAGAAAAAGGAATTTATCGATATTCTAAGCAAAACAAGGTCTTTGGAAAATGAAATCAAGCAATTAATTGATGAAAATTTTACAAATTTCTTAAATCTTGGTAATTGGTCAAATTTACCACTAATTGACTTAATAGAAATATTCAGGGAAAAACTATCTTCTTTCGATATGATAGATGAATGGATTCGTCTTTGCCAAATCAAAGCAAAATTACAGGAAGAAGGTTTACCTAATTTTATTGAGAAAATTCAGAAAATCGATTTAGAAACAGTTCACCTAGAACAATTATTTGAGAAAAGATTTTATAGATTATATTTAGATGAAATCGAAAAAGTAAATCCACTTCTTTCGTCATTTAGTAGTGTTGAACATGCAAGAACAATAAAAGATTTTCAACAACTTGATCAAAATCAATTTAGCCTTAATCAAGAGAGAGTTTTTTATAAATTGAAAAGTATATTAAAGCAAGAATATGCTAGTCATAAAAACCTTCAAGGACAGCTAAAAGAATTGCAAGTACTCGCTGGGCAGAAAAGACCAAAAAGAAAAATAAGACAAATAGTAAGAGAATTAAGAGATTTGATATTATTAATTTGCCCATGCTGGATGATGAGTCCTCTTTCTGTGTCT
Organism: Candidatus Caenarcanales bacterium; assembly: GCA_947489925.1. Classification (GTDB taxonomy): domain Bacteria; phylum Cyanobacteriota; class Vampirovibrionia; order Caenarcaniphilales; family Caenarcanaceae; genus JAAFJH01. The sequence goes on along the minus strand of CANLFK010000079.1, from coordinate 3,262 downwards.
CAGTTCATAGAGCTTACAAAGGGAGAAGATTTCACTCTATTTGATACTGTTGTTTTTGATGAAGCATCTCAAATTTTTCCTCACGATGCAGTTTGTTCAATTTTTAGAGGAAAACAATTAATTGTGGCTGGTGATCCTAAGCAAATGCCTCCAACTAATATTGGCTTATCCTTAGCATCAAGCTCAGACGAAGATGATGAAGAGGAATTACCTGAATTTGAAAGTATTTTAGATCTTGTTGCTTCTTCTCTAAATACTAATCGAAGACTCAGGTGGCACTATAGAAGCAAATATGAAGAATTGATAAATCCTTCGAATTCTTATATTTATAATGGTGACTTAATTACTTTTCCCCAGCCTGAAGTACCAGACAGGAGACCCATTGAAATTTCATATGTTGAGAATGGTATATTTGATAAGAAACAAAACCAGATAGAAGCAAATAAATTAATTGATAAGTTAATAGAGGTATTCAGAGATAATAAATCTAAAGGATTGAATAAGTCTTTAGGAATTATAACTATGGGTATAGGTCAACAGGATTGTATTCGCGAATGTCTTCAAGAGAGGCTAAGAATGTATCCTGATCTGGTTGAGTTTCTTGATGAAGAAAAAACAGATGGTCTGTTCATAAAGAACCTTGAAACTGTTCAAGGAGACGAGAGAGATATTATTTTCTTGAGTATTGGTTATGGGAAGAATATAGAAGGTAAATTCTTTCAAAGATTTGGTCCAATTAATCAGGCGGTGGGTTATAGAAGATTAAATGTTGCTTTTACAAGAGCAAAAGAAAAAGTTTATATTTTCTGTTCTTTCCATTTCTTTGATCTTACTATAAAAGAGACTTCCAGTAAGGGTATTCAGTTTCTTCAGTCCTATCTCAAATACGCTGAAACGGGTGAAATAGATACAAATATTATTAATAATTATGAGAAATGTGAATCGCCTCTTGAACAACAAATAATGAAAGCTCTTCAAGGTTTAGGTTATGACGTTCGTTCTCAAATTGGTTGTTCAAGTTATCGAATAGATTTAGGTATTTTACATCCAATTAAAAAAGATGAATTTATTTTAGGTGTTGAGTGTGATGGTGCAATGTATCATTCAGCACCAACCGCAAGAGAAAGAGATCGTTTAAGACAGCAAATTCTTGAAAATAGGGGATGGGTAATTCATCGTATTTGGTCTCAAGATTGGTGGAGAAATAAGAATAATGAAATTGAAAAGGTAAAGAGATTGGTAGAACAATATACTTAATTATTTTTCGAGAGTGTTTAGCTAGAGAATAAGTCCTAGTAATAGAGAAAACACCACCAAAGAAAGAAATAAATTAAGAAAGAAAGAAAGAAAGAAATAAATTACTATAATAATTCGACTGAAGAAGAAATGAAAATTGTGGAGGGCTTGGCTTGATGAGTGAATATTGCGATTATGTGGTTTTGTTGATGAAAGCGGTGATCATAATCTTCAGAAGATAGATTCTAACTATCCAGTTTTTGTATTAGCTTTTTATATTTTTGAGAAAGAAGAGTACATAAATAAAATAACTCCTAGAAACTACAAAGGGTATGGCTTGAAAATATTCCCTTAAAAGCATAAAGCCCCCGAACTGGCCGAGAGCCTTCGCCGACTGGGTAGCCCTGTCCACTTAATTTAAATTTACCACAAATTTTTGTATTTCCAACATTAAGAACCACTCATAAATTACTATAATATTTAATTTGACTGACGAAGAAATTAAAACCGTGGAGGCTTGGCTTGAATGGAAAGTATAAAGAAAACTTTTGATGAACCTATCGAGTCTTTAATACTTTATTTGAGAGGGCAAAAAATAATGCTAGATGCTGATTTAGCAAGGCTTTATGGAGTAGAAACAAGAATTTTAAATCAAGCAATAAAAAGAAATATTGAAAGATTTCCAGAAGATTTTATGTTTCAGCTCTCTAAATCAGAAAAGTCAGAGCTGGTCACAAATTGTGATCGGTTCAAAAACTTAAAATATTCTTCTTCATTGCCAAATGCTTTTACAGAGCATGGTTCAGTTATGCTAGCTTCAATATTGAATAGTCCATTGGCTGTTCGAGTGAGCGTAAACATTGTCAGGGCTTTTATAAGATTTAGAGAAATGCTTTTAACAAACCAAGAACTCACAATGAGATTAGATTCGCTTGAACAGAAATATGATGAGCAATTTAAAATAGTATTTGACGCAATTCGTGAATTAATGAAAACACCTGAAGAAATAAAAAAGCCAATTGGTTTTCAGCTTCCAATTACCGATAAGGAAATTAAAAGCGTGGAGGGCTTGGTTTGATGGAAGAGAAAATAATTTCTTTTGAAGAGGCTTTAAAGCTATCAGAAAATAACAAAAAAAATCCTTTCATTAAAATAAAAAGACATTTATTATTAGGTAATGGATTTAGTATTAATTTTAGTGAAAGCTTTAATTATAAAAACCTATCGAAAAAAGTCGATACACTAAAACCAATAAATAATATAAAACCCATATTTAACAAATTAAAAACTAACAATTTTGAAGAGGTTTTGTTTCATCTTCATCGAATAGTGGAAGTAGAAAAAGTAATTGAAATCTATGATAAAGATAACAAAATTGTCAATCAAGTACAAAGTGATTACGAAAAAATAAAAAGTGAATTAATAAAAATTATCAGTGATGTTCACCCAGATTCACCCAACTCAATAAGCAAAGAAGTATTAAGCAAAGCTGAACAATTTTTTGTAAGTTTATTCAATAACCAAAAGGATTACAATTTATATACTACTAATTATGATTTTATTTTTTATTGGCTTGTACTGGATAATCTTAAGAAGAAAGGTTTGAATTTTGATGATGGTTTTAATAAGGGTGAATATGCGGGAAGAGAAGAAGTAGTTTGGTATCATCCAAACAATGTAAAATTAATAAATTTAGAAAGAAAGCAAAATTCTTTAACAGAAAGAAAACAAAACTTATGGTATCTTCACGGGGCATTACATCTTTTTGAAGAAGATAACAATTTAGTAAAACTAACAAATGATGAAAATAATTTAAAAGCACAAATTACAGAAAAAATTCAAGAAAATAAACTTCCATTATTTATTTCTGAAGGTAAATCAGAGAAGAAAGAAGAAAAAATCGGAGAAAGACAATATCTACAGGAAGGACTAGAGAGCCTAAAAAAAATAGATGGTTGTTTATTTACTTTTGGCTGGAGTGCGTCCGAACAAGATAAACATATAATTAATATTTTAGTAAATAATA
>CANLFK010000078.1 GCA_947489925.1 Candidatus Caenarcanales bacterium | reverse complement strand
GATCCGAAGCTTTATTGGCTTTAATATCTGCTTCCAGCCTATCGGTTGCAAATTCAATTAAATTTCTTTGTAATTGTAAAGTATCTTGTCCAGCCTTCAAAAAATCTTCGGTAATTTGCCAAGCCTTTTGTTTATCATAATTTATTAAAGCTTGCAATAATTCACCCAAAGCTTCTTCTGAAACAGCACCAAATAAATCAAAAATGGCTTTATCTTCAATTAATTCACCAATTGGAGCCAAAATACTAATTTGATCAAGCAAACTTAAAGCATCTCTCAATCCGCCTTTTGACTGTTTAACAATTTTTAAAAGTGCTTTTTCGCTTAATTTAATATTTTCTTCGGTACAAACAAAATTCAAATGCTTCAAAAGCGGCTCTGTTTCAATAGTTTTAAAAGCAAATTTCTGGCAACGGCTAATAATAGTGGAGGGTACTTTATTTTCTTCAGTGGTCGCTAAAATAAAAATTACATTATTGGGCGGTTCTTCAATAGTTTTGAGCAAGGCATTAAAAGCTTCTTTGCTAAGCATATGGACTTCGTCAAAAATATAAATTTTATGCTGTGCGGTTTGTGGAGCTAAATGACATTTTTCAATAACTTGGGCGGCATCTTCTACACTGCGATGGCTAGCGGCATCAATTTCAATGACATCGGGTGAAATACCTTGGGCAATTTCTAGGCAATTAGTGCAAGTTCCGCATGGATCAATAGTTGGGCCATTTTTACAATTAACAGATTTAGCTAAAATTCTGGCACTAGAAGTTTTACCACAACCTCTTGGACCAGTAAAAAAGTAAGCATGAGCAATGCGGTTCATATTAATTGCATTATTCAAAGTACGGGCAATCATTTCTTGTCCGACAAGTTCAGCTAATTTTTGAGGTCTGTATTTTAAATAAAGAGGCTCAGACATTTATTTTTAAGCAAGAGATTTTCTAATTCTAAAGCAATTTTTTAGTTTTAGCTGATTACTTAATTCCTGAATGAATGCAAACGATACCGCCAAAAATATTTTTATAATTAGTTGTTTGCCAGCCAACTTCCTGCAATAAATTATTTAATTGTTCTTGATTAGGATAAGTTTTAATTGAATTTGGTAAATAATCATAAGCTTTATAATTTTTAGTTAATAATTGTCCCAAAGCTGGAAGTAACCAAAAACGATAAGGATAAGAAATATAATGCCAAAAACCTGTCGGATGGCTTAAATCCAAAATAATTAATTTGCTTTCTGGCTTGCAAACACGCAAAATTTCACTTAAACATTTTCTATAATCCGAAACATTACGCAAACCAAAACTAATTGTAATTCCATCAAAATAATTATTAGCAAAAGGCAAATCTAAAGCTGAACCTTCCGTAAAAATAGTATTATGCGTATTTTCTTGGACTTTTCTATTTTCAGCTATTTCAAGCATTTGATGGGAAAAATCTAAACCAATAATTTCAGCTTTCGGATAGGTTTTAGCCAAAATACAAGTTAAATCTCCCGTTCCACAGCATAAATCTAAAATACGAATTGCTGAAATATTATTTTTCATCAAAAGACTTTCGGCAATTTCTTTCTTCCAAAGCTTATGTAAACCCAAAGTTATTAAATCATTCATCAAATCATATTTACTAGCAATATTATTAAATAATTTTTGTACAAATTCAGATTTTTGTTCGGATTTCGGCAAATAATTCATTGGACTTATGTTTTGATTCACAATAATATAAACTATACTTTTAATATTTTGCACTTTTCTTAAAACCATAAAATGAAATCTCTCATACTCAGAGACTGCTTTCCGAAAGGGGCGATTTATGCTATTGGTAAAAGTTTAATTAATTTTTTAAATCAAATTAGCAAAGCTAACTAAAAAGCAGTAAAACTTGACTGTCAATATATTAATTGATAATATTATGGCAAAACAAACTCTTTTGAATAATTATAATTAAGGGTTGAGCCTTTTCAACAGCTCAGCTCTTTTTTTTAGGACAAAAAATGGTTAAATCTTTAGAATTACTGGAAAAAACAATTGAAGAAGAACTGCAAGCTTTAAATTTGCAATTGGTTGAATTAAAAAAGCTCTCTCATAATTCAATTAATACTCTCAGAATTGTGATTAATGATCCTGAAAAACATGTCGGACACGACCAATGTACTAGTGTTGTCAAGTCATTACAAACCGTTTTACCAGATTTGACTGAAGATTTTAATGTTGAAGTTTGGAGTCCTGGAGTTGGGAGAGAGCTAAAATCAGAAAGAGAGTTTCAAGTTTTTAAAGGAAAATTAGTTGAAATTACCTTTTTGGAAAGAAAAGTTAAAAAACAAATAGGAATTTTACAATCAAAAGAAAATAATCAGATCACTCTTTTGGTGAACGAAGAAGAAAAAATATTCGACTATTCTTTGATCCAAAAAGTTTCATTAGCCCTTTGTAAGCCAGAGGAAAACCAACAACAAAATACTGAACCATTTGAAATTTCAGTGGAGGACATTTAAATGTATACATTAGGCTCTGAGTTTATGCTTGCTACCGAAAAATTGGAGCAAGAAAGAAATATCTCGAAAGAAGCTTTCATAAAAGCCATTTGTGATGCTGTTTTAGCCGCATATAAGCGAAAAGTACCCGGTCATAATATTGAAGGTGTTAAAACTGTTTTTCAGGAAGAAACTTCTCAAATCGGCATTTATGCACCTTTAACCGTAGTTGAAAAAGTTGAAAATGAATTTGTTGAAATTAGCTTAGACGAAGCCAAATCAGTTTTAGATGATGTTAAATTAGGCGAAATTCTTGAAGTAGATGTTACACCAGATGACTTTTCGGAATATGGTCGAATTGCCGCTCAGGCCGCCCGCAATATTATGCGACAAAGATTGAATGAAGAAGAAAAAAAATTAATGCGTGAAGAATATGAATTACGCAAAAATAAAATTGTGGTTGGTCAAATAACCCGCATTGAAGAAAGAGCTGATGGTGGAAGAGATATTATTGTTGATTTGGGACGAATTGAAGGTTTAATGCCGCCTAAAGAACAAATTCAGCACCATGAATATAAAAGAGGACAGCGGATTCGGGTTTATGTTTCAGATTTTCAGGAAAGAAATAAAAGAATGTTTATTATTATTTCGCAGGCTCATGAAGAGCTTTTGTCTGAATTATTTAGATTAGAAATTCCTGAAATTGAAGAAGGCTTGGTTGAAATCATGTCAAAGGCTCGTATTTCTGGAAGGCGTTCACGGGTTTCTGTTCGCTCGGTTAATCAAGATATTGATCCAATTGGTGCTTGTATTGGTTCTCGTGGTTCACGGATTCAAAATATTAGTGCTGAGCTTTACGGTGAAAAAATTGATGTGATTCCTTGGTCTGAAGACCCAATTGAATATATTTCATATGCTTTAAGTCCATCTTTAGTACCATCTTTAATTAGCGAAATTGCTTTATTTGAAGACCGAAGAGCTTTGGTAATTGTGCCAGATGATCAATTAAGTTTGGCAATTGGAAAAGGCGGACAAAATGTTAAATTAGCTAGCAGGCTGACAGGCTGGAAAATTGATATCCGTAGCGAAAATGATCAACCAGCAAAACCAAATTAAAAATGTTTATTACGCTAGAAGGACCTGATGGAGCTGGCAAAACTACTCAAATTAATTTGCTAGCTTCAATTGCTAAAAATGAAAACTATTTATTAACTCGGAATCCGGGCGGTACTGAATTTGGTTTAAAGTTAAGAGAAATTTTACTTAATGATAATTCGGTTAGTCCATCAGCTATTGCAGAATTAATGCTTTATATGTCTGACAGAGCTCAACATATTGAAACAGTTATAAAGCCAGCCTTAGCCAAAAATCAAATTGTCATTTGTGATCGCTTTATTGATTCAACCGTTGTTTATCAAGGCTATGCAAGGGGATTAAATATTGATTTTATTAAAGGATTAAATGATTTTGTTTGCCAAGGTTTAAAGCCAGATTTAACTTTTTTGCTAGATATTGACGCAAATATTGGCTTTGGGCGTTTAAAGTCAAAGGATAAAATCGAAGCGGAAGGTCTTGATTTTCAGAAAAAAGTGAGAGCTGGATTTTTGGAATTAGCCAGTCAAGAACCAAACCGCTTTGAAATTATTGATACAAATGCTCTAAATGAACTACAAGTCCATGAAAAGATTAAAAATAAGATTATGACTTACGCAAAAACTTTGTCTTTTCAGCAATTAACTCGCAAGACTTTTCCAAAATGTGAACAAAGTCTCTGAAATTCTCTGGTGAGCTCTTGAAAGGTGCTTTTTGTCTTTGTTGGTTTAAAGCTTCAATAGTTTGTTCTACTTCCTCCTGTTTATTCGCACCATTTGCCCAATTATAAGCAAAGTAATTGTTGGAAGAGTCTAAAGGAAAAGGAAAGGGTGATTGTATACTTGTTGAAATAACTAATAACACCTCTGCAATAAATGATGGATTGATGACATTGTTCACTACGTCAGTAACCACTGATTTATTATGAACTGGACAAAGTGATATTGGAGTTTCTTTCTTCTTAGAATATACAGATTTTCTTGCTTGAGAAGTATAGCAATCTTTAAAAGCATTGTAATTCTGGCTGATTTTCATTCAACTTGAATAAACTTTTGTGTAGTTAAATCTAGCAAAAAACAAACTAATATTTGATTAGATGAAAGTATAAATAAAGGTATTAATTCTCTAGAGTAAGCCCCAGAGAGTTTTACTGAAATCTTAAGTGAAAATTAAATAGGTTGCTGAGCGTATAACGAATCAGGAAAATCCATTAGCGGTTGCTTTAGATTTTTTATCAAATTCCATAAACCAAAAGATTCCAATTCTCAAACAAAATATTCAGCAAATTATTAGTGATTTAAACAAATGAAAAAAATATCAAGCAAAAAAGTAAAAGAATTATCTAAACTATTCCCTTGAATGAAAGGCTTTTATGGAGTGAAGCTTAAAGACAAATGGCACGGTAGTTGGGGGAAATTTGGATTTACTAATTATTTTAAATGGGTTCTTTATAAACTTGTGTCTTCTAAAGAAGATTCTGAAGGAGTTAAAATTCCAAATCCTCATAAAAAAATAAATTCTTTCTTCTCAGTTTCAGCTTTTGATCACTGGTTGAATGATGAGGAATACGATCATTATCATAGTGTTTTGTATAAAATTCATGACAAAGAATATGCAGAAAGAATGATAAATTTTATAGAAAATCTTTTTGATAATTATGAAATATATGGTTTAGTTTTTAATTCTCGCTATGGAAGGCGTTTTTTAGCGTTTGAAAGTAAATTGGAATTTTCGGATAAATTGAAAGAGTGTATTAAACCTTACTTATACTTTCATTTTGTTATTCCGGAGCTTCAAGTTCTCGTTTATTGTGGTCTTTGGGATTATACATCTGAATTTATGTGCTTTAATGAAGATCACAAAGAAACAATCAAGAATATTGCCATTAAACAAAAAGTACATATCCTAAGCTCAAAGGTTTAGTATACAGAAAATGAAAAACAAAATTAATAAACCAGCCTTTCGTAACAACTTTAGAATGACTTTGGGCAGATTGTATTTTACGGTTAAAAGATATTTTGAATGGTGTTTTGATGGCAAATTATATGCAATTAATAAAGTACAAAATGAAAGATTAGAATATAAAATTTTCATCTCTCAATCACCATTAAGAAGAGCTTTAAAAAATATTGATGAGTACTTAAATGAAAATAAAATTACAAATCTAAAAATAGCAATAGAGCAAATCAATGGCATTATACTCAAACCTCAAGAAGTCTTTTCTTACTGGAAATTAATTGGAAAGCCCACTAAATCAAAAGGATATAAAGAAGGTTTTGTTTTGCATAATGGAAAAATAGCAAAAGAAATAGGTGGTGGATTATGCCAATTAAGTAACTTAATATATTGGATTACTTTGCATACACCATTAACAATAACAGAAAGGTGGAGACATAATTATGATGTTTTCCCAGATACTGGACGAGATAGACCTTTTGCTAGTGGGGCAACTTGTTCTTTTAATTATGTTGATTTGCAAATTAAAAATACTACTCAAAATACTTATCAGCTAATTTTAAAATTAGAAAATGATCACTTAGTTGGCGAGATTTTTCATTAAAGTAATAGACATTATTGTTACTCTTATCAAAGACGATCATAATAATCGTAAGCTTATTGATTCTCTTGATAATTTAACTAGATTTTATGATGAATTAACTACTTTTTATAAAAAACAAGGTAACTGTGAACTTGTTGAAGATTACTTGAAAAAGAAAATTTTAATTAGACAAAAAATATTAGGTGAGTTTAATGAAAAAGTAGCAACGGCTATTAATAATCTTGCTTATTTTTACGCAGGTCAAGGAAGAAATGAATTAGCCGAAAAGCATTTTTATGAAGCCCTTAGAATTTATGAACATCCAACTTTAATAAAAGGAGATAATTTTAAACATTACAAATTGGCAATAAATCAAAAAATTCAAGACTTAAACAACAAAGCTTATCCGATTGAGTAATAATATCAAGCCTTTTGGAGAGCAAGAAGTTTAGCTAAATACTTACCAGTATAAGATTTTTTATTTTTTACAATTTGCAATGGAGTACCTTCGGCTATAATGTCCCCGCCAGCTTGCCCTCCTTCAGGACCCAAATCAATTATCCAATCAGCCTGTTTAATAACATCCAAATTATGCTCAATAATTAATACTGTATTCCCCGCATCTACTAATTTGTGCAGTACTAACATTAATTTTTCAATATCATACCAATGCAAGCCAGTAGTCGGTTCATCTAAAATATATAAAGTTTTACCAGTATGTCTCCGTGATAATTCGGTTGCTAATTTAATCCGTTGAGCTTCCCCGCCCGAAAAGGTTGTTGCTGATTGCCCCAATTGTATATAACCCAAACCTACTTCTTCTAATGTTTTAAGTTTATTATAAACCGCTGGAATCGACTCAAAGACAGTATTAGCCTGACTAACCGTTAAGTTTAAAATATCTGAAATTGAATAGCCTTTATACTTTACTTCCAAAGTTTCTTGATTATATCTTTTGCCATCACAGACCGCACATTTGACAAAAACTGAAGGCAAAAAATTCATTTCGATCTCTAAATGTCCTTGCCCATTACAAGCTTCACACCTTCCGCCTTTAACATTAAACGAAAAACGCCCAGGGCCATAACCACGCAATTTAGCATCTGACATAGTGGCAAAAAGCTCACGGATTGGCGTAAAAGCCCCCGTATAAGTTGCTGGATTAGAATGCGGTGTTCTTCCTATTGGGCTTTGGTCAATTTCAATTACTTTGTCTATATTGTCTAAACCTTCAATCAAATCAATACCAGCTGGTTTTTGGCGGTTTTTGAGTAAGCAACTTTGCAAATAAGGAAAAAGCAAATTCATAATCAAACTTGACTTACCAGAGCCAGAAACGCCTGTAACTAAAACCATTTTGCCTAGCGGAATTTCAGTACTCACATTTTTTAAATTGTTTAAATGTGCATTTGTGAGTTTAATTGCCTGATTATTTCCTTCCCGAGGTTTAGTTGGGCCTTTTAATTGCCATTCGCCCGATAAATACTTGCCAGTTAAAGACTCTTCGGTAGAACAAATACTTTCAAAGCTACCAGTCGCCACAATTTTTCCGCCTTCTTTTCCAGCTTTTGGCCCTACATCAATTATCCAATCGCAGGCTTTAATAGTGTCTTCATCGTGTTCAACGACTAATACTGTATTTCCTAAGTTTTTTAAATTTTTCAGGGTTTCAATTAAACGGTCATTGTCTCGCTGGTGTAGCCCAATACTTGGTTCGTCCAAAACATATAAAACCCCCGACAAACCAGACCCAATTTGAGTGGCGAGTCGAATTCTTTGAGCTTCTCCGCCCGACAAAGTTGATGCTCCACGAGATAAGTTTAAATAATTTAAGCCAACATCTTTCAAAAACTGCAAACGATTTTTAATTTCTAAAATAATTCTTTCTGCGACCTGAAAGTCAAATTCGCTTAGAAGAGAGGGTAATTCTTGAAAATATTTTAAAGTTTCATCAATGCCTAAATTGGTAATTTCACTAATTGAAAGCTCTCCTACTTTTACAGCCGAAGACTCTTTACGCAAACGAGAACCATCACAAGCTGGGCAAGTCTGAAAGGACATATAACTTTCAAGATCGCTTTTGGCTTTATCATTATTTGAACTGCAAGCTTTTTGATATTTTTTATTTAAATTATTAATTACTCCTTCAAATGGCATATTAAAAGTTAATAAGTCGTCCCCATCAAAAGAATCATAACTTAATTCAATTGGCTCATCAGAACCGTATAAAATAGTTTTTCTAATTTCCCTGCTTAATTCTTTCCAAGGAGTAGCTGGCTTGATTTTGAAGGCTTTACAAACTGAATTTAATAATTGTACATAATAATTAGTACTTGACTTCGCCCATGGCACAATACAATTCAATAAAGCCATATTAGTATTTGGAATTAATTTAGAGAGGTCAAATTCTTGAGTATGTCCTAAACCGTGGCACTGAGGGCAAGCACCTTCTGGGCTATTAAAAGAAAATAATTTGGGTGAAAGTGGTGGTAAGCTTCCATGACCTTGCGGACAAGCTAAATGCTCGGAAAAGTTTAATTCCTCAATAATTTCTTGTTCGTCATTTACAGTGGCAAATTTAGCAAAGCCATTTCCTTTACGCAGAGCCAAAGTTAAACTATCAGCCAAACGAGAACGATTTTCGGTTTTAACACTAAGCCTGTCAATAACAATTTCGATATTATGTTTTTTGTTTTTGGTAAGCTTAATTTCCTCATCTAGCGAATAAATTATTTCATTTACTTTTACGCGCAAAAAGCCTTCTTTTTTTAATTTAGCAAACAAAGTTGTATGATCGCCTTTTTTGAGTTCAGCCACTGGAGCTAAAATTAAACCTTTTTGATTGTCTGCTTTACTAAAAACTTCATCAATAATTTGATCAATACTTTGTTTACTAACCGCTGTGCCACAAACTGGGCAAAATTGTTTTCCTATGCGTCCAAATAAAAGCCTCAAATGATCATAAATTTCAGTAACAGTTCCGACTGTCGAACGAACATTATGACTAGCTGATTTTTGATCAATCGCAATGGCTGGGCTTAATCCTTCAATGGAATCAATATCTGGTTTATCAACTTGTCCCAAAAACTGCCTTGCATAAGATGATAAAGATTCGACATAACGGCGCTGACCTTCGGCAAAAATAGTATCAAAAGCCAAAGAACTTTTCCCAGAGCCAGAAACACCAGTTATAACAACTAATTGATTTTTAGGAATACAAACATCAATATTTTTTAAATTATGCTCTCTTGCTCCAGTAACTTTAATCCATTCTTGGTTTTTTCCATCAGTCATAGTTTTATATAATTTGCAAATTCAAGTCAATAAACCAAATTATATAATTTTTTAGGTTTTTTCAATGTTAAAATATCCTGATTATGCCTTAATTGAAATTTTTTAAGAACATTTAAAATATGTCTACTATATCAAGCGGAATAATTTATGTAATGACTACAGCTGTGTCTGGTCTAATTAAGATTGGTCAAACAGGCTCAAATAACTACAAAGAACGAATGAGACAGTTGGAAGCTAATGGTTATTATAATGTAGCTGGATTAAAACAATATTTTGCCATTGAAGTAGAAGATTATATTGAGAAAGAAAGCTTACTGCATGAAATATTTGCCAAACATAGAGTTGGAGAAAGCGAGTTATTTGCCTTAGATTTTGAACTAATAAAACAATTACTTTTGTCATTTGAAGGTAAAATAATTTTTCCGAAAGAGTTGAATTTGAAAGAAAAAGAAGTAGAATTTGAAAAAATAACCAAAGCTCGTGTTCAAG
>CANLFK010000077.1 GCA_947489925.1 Candidatus Caenarcanales bacterium | reverse complement strand
AATAGACGGCTCTCAAAGTTTGTCGGAGTTTTTTGCTAAATTCAGTGAAGGCTCACCAATTATTATTACTGTTCATGCAATAGATGGTTTTGGTAATTTTAAAAATCCACAAAATGAAAAATATAATCTTACGAAAGAATTTATACAATTAATTGGTAAAAAGTATTGTAATGAGTTTGAGACTGTTGATAATGGTGCAAGTGGAGAAAATGATCAAGCTCCATATCTTGAAGTTGTCGGTTTCAAATTTAGCAAGAGTGATGTTGTAAAACCCGAAACATTTTCTTATTCAGTAGGAGCTGGAGATAGTCAAAGTACAGATACTGGTTTTATTGTTACTGGAATTAATTATGCTTATGCAAGAGAACAAGAGATCAGAGACAATTTAGAGAATGCCTTAAAAGCAATAAGTTGTATTACTGGTAATGATCATAATAATTTATCAGATGAACAAAAAGAAAGACTAATTCAAGGAGCAGTAAATGGATTAGGAATTGCACCAAGAGGACAAATTGATTTAGGTAATAAAGTTGCAATTATGCATTATGCCGTAAATGCAGCTAAAACAGATCAAGTAGGTGGACCTTTTGAACTTAAAGAAGAGGGTGATAATTATAGATTAGTAGGTAAACGCTTTAAAGAGCATCAAAATAAGACTATTAGCAAAGCTGAATTTCAAGCAGTTAAAGACAAAAAAGCTGATTCGTCAAATACTTTGTACAAAATTTTAGAAGAAAAAGCAGTACCTTTTTATAAAGATTCAATTGCAAGGTTTGCAGATGTTCATCAACACGGACAATTTTGGAAAGGTATCATGTCTGATATTTTTGGACTTGATGCAAGTCGTATTGATTCACAAGCTTTATATAATTTAATTGTTCCACCATCAGCACAAATTGACCCTTATAAATCTAGCTTATTTCAATTAACTGATACTCATCAAAGTTTGTATGACAGGGTTTTCAATTTACAAGCACAAAAAAATCCACACTCTCTATTTGCAAAAGTGATTTTTAATGCTCCGAATATTGGTTCAGCTTTGGCTTTAATTGGAGCTGGAATGTCAGCTGTTGGTGTGGCTGGGAAATTTTATGATACTGCTTCTGGAGATAATAAAATGGAAGCTTCTTTCGGAGATATTGTTGCTAAAGGTTTTAGTTTAGCCAATTTGGGTTTAGCTTTTAGTACGGTTTTATTAAAAACTCAGTTTTATCCTTTTCAGTTACTTGGTTCTTTAATTGGGGTAACCTCGGGCTTTTTGCCAGCTGGTAATATACAGCAATATTTAGCTTTAAGCTCTATGTCTTTGGCTTTATTAGGTTCGGCTCGTGAAAGTGGCTTTTCAAATGGTTCTAGGATAGATGCTTCCACCGCTGATACATTGGCTGAAATGAAACGAATTTTTAGTAAAGTAGATCCTAATTTAAAATCTGGTCCTCCTGGTCTTGGAGCAACTTATTTAGATGTAAAAGTACCGATTTCTGATGGTAATATTTGGGCTGAAGAATTGCATGAAAGCATGATTAAAGGTCTTTATGATAATTTAAAAATCGAGCCAAAAATTGCCGAAATTGTAACTAAACCAATTGCCGATATTTCTTGGAATGTCAGAGAATTAGTGAGAACTTTCAAGAATCCAGAACTTTTACATTTTGGAAGCTATCAATCAGCTACTAATGGTATTGAATATAAGCATAGCCCTCACAGCATGGCACATTTCTTAAATACCGCTGGATTTGCCTCATTAGGATTATTAGGAATTACCGCTGGAATACAAGCTTTTAATCATTTTACTCATAAAGAAGAAGATGATACAGATCAAAAAGCCTTAATCAAAGCCAAAAATGAAAAATTCAATCGAAATATTAGATTTTTACTTGATCCCAGAGCTAAAACAAAAATTATTAATCAAAAAACACCTCAGGAAGTCAAATTAGAAAAAGAAGCCCAGCTTAAAGCCGATCAAGCTAAAAAAGAAGCTGAAAATTTATCTAAAGTGGCATATGTCGTCGGTGGATTGAGTTCTCTTATACCAGCTTTAGTATTTTTAGTTCAAGGTATGCAAATTAGACAAAATGCTTTAGCTACTCGCCGTTCTTATACAGATCCAATGGGCAGACAAGTAACTTATAGACCTGGTACTATTGGGGCTGGATTAGCAATTTCTTCTGGTTTGCAAGGTTTAGCCGCAGTCGGAAGTGGATTGGCTGGTATGGGCTTAGCGGGTGATAATTCAGCAATGGCTTTAAATATATCTCAAAGTTTATATAATTTATTTGCCGCTTGTTCTTTAGCTTTCTCTGGCTTAAATATTGGTGGTGGCGGTGGTGGTGCTAACTTGACCATGAGAAATGCTTCAGTTGCTTACGGAATTGACCAAGAATCTAATCATGCGGCACAATTTGATAATCCTATTTATGGCAATGAAGCACCAGCTAAGAAAAATAACTTTGGCAATAATATTGTTTCATTTTTCAAAGGAAGAAAAGCAGTTCCGGCTTAATAAATTGTTTTAACTGATAGAGAGTAACTTTTGAGCTGCCAATCTAGGCAATCCGCCAAAGTCGGGGTGTATATTAGGAAAAGTTTGATTTATGTCTAAGATTTTAAATAATTTTTCATTTGGTTTATTTGAAATTAAACTGGCATATCTTTCAGCTGAATTATTTAGTATTTGCCATTTTTCTGGGTCTGATGACAGTAAAGCGGTAGTACTTCCATCACTTCTGATAAAACCTAAAGCTGAATGTCTAATATCATTAATTCCAATAAATGTATTTAAAGGCGAGTCTGGCATTTCACCGATAGAATAATGCATACAAGCAAAAGACGAACCCAGAGCATTGGCAAAAACTCGACTAAAAGATAAAGCTAATCTATTATTTTCTTTAACGGCTGAGCCTAATTTCATCAAAGGAGAATTTTCGCTTAATGAATTAATATCAGATTGTAATAAATTATTTGGATTATCCGCTCTGACTAGTTCTTCATAGTTTTCAAAGCCTAAAATAATAGCTAATTCATTTTGTTCATTACCATTTCCTTTTCTTAATAATTCAATTGAAGTACTAAAAAGTCGTGAAAAATGCCTTGGAGACTTATGTGTTGGACCTCCCGCAATTAATCTTTCAATAGAGCGATTTTGCCCAATTACTGAAAACCGAGACATAAATTTAAAAAATGGATTTAATTCATACCAAAGCAAAGATGGCTTTAAATGACCTTTTTCAGCGGTAATAATTTTGGCAGTATCTGGATTTAAATTTGCTTCTCCAGTTCCAGTGCCATTAATCATATATTTAATCGAATATGAATCTTTTCCTTTTAAATTCAATTCATTTTCAAAATTACTTAAAACTTCTTCGGTATTTTCTTGACACAAAATAGCTGAAATAGCAGGAACTGCATCATTATAACCAAATACTTCAATTTCTTTATAACCTCTTTCTTTAAGCTCAGCTTCTACTAATTGCTTAAAAAAGAAATAAGGCATTCCTCTTTGTAAATGGTCTTCTCTGACTAATCTAAAGTTTTCAGTTAATCCAACTCTTTCACCTTCACTCTGAACTGCCCCAGCCAAAGCAACAACCAAGCTTCCTTTTTGTCCTTTTTTTATTTTGCCAAATTCTAAAGCCAAATCAACCAAATTATTAATATATTCATCTACTGTCTTTGGATAAAAACCATGCTTGCTTATTTCTTGTTTGGAAGACAAAGTGGTTAAACTACTACCGCCTATAATCGCACAAGAAGTATTTTCAGATAATTCCAGCGAGCTAGATTGATTTTTCATAAGAATTTTTTAATTAAGTAAATTGAATTTTATCAGCTTTAAATGACTTTTTTGTTTCACTCAATATTTCTTTCCCGAAAAATATAAACACTTGGCAAACCAATAAATTGAGGACTAGGAATATGTGGCTTAAAAACTCTAATTCCAATTGCCTGAATTTTACTAATTTCTTTAAATATGGCTTGGCAAGCCTCAGCGGCTAAATGTTCTATTAGTTTAAATTCACGGTTAATTGTTAAAGAGCTAATAATTTCAACTAATGAAACATAACTGACAGTGTCTTTTAATTCATCTGAAGCACCAGCCTTGCTTAAATCAAAAAAAACTTCAAGGTCAATTTTTAATCTTTGCCCAATCGCCCTTTCATTATCAGCAACACCAATTTTTGTATAACAAGTTATATTTTCAACTTTTATATGATCCATTTTGTTTTTAATTTTTCAACTGTTTTTAATTAAGTCTTTAACTTCTTTCACTGCTAAAGGCAAGCCAATTAAAACCGCCCTCGCAATAATTGAATGCCCAATATGTAATTCCTCTAAATCCTTAATTTTAAGAATAGGTGGCAAGTTTTGTAAGTTTAAACCATGTCCCAAATTAACTTTAAAGCCCAAATCTTTAGCAAATTTACTGGCTGTCTCAATTCTTTTTAATTCGCTTAAACTTTCGGTTGAATTAACTAAATAATTTGAATATTTGCCAGTATGTAATTCAATTTGCTTTGCTCCGATTTGATGAGCAATTTCAATTGTTTCTAAGTCTGGCTCAATAAATAAACTAGCTTTCAAAGACAAATCAAAGGCTTTAGCCAAAAAAACTTTAATATTCTCTTTTTGATCTTTTAAGTTTAAGCCGCCCTCGGTCGTTAATTCAGCTCTTTTTTCTGGCACAATAGTTAATAAATCTGGCTTAATTTTTTTTGCTATTTCCAGAATTTCATCACTAGCAGACATTTCTAGCGTAAAACGACTTTTAATAATTTCTTTTAAAGCAAATAAATCAGCTGTTTGTATATGTCTTCGATCTTCTCTTAAATGTACTGTTATACCATCTGCTCCAGCTTCCTCGCATAATGAAGTAGCCTGAACTATATTTGGCTCAATACCTTTGCGAGCTTCTCTAATCGTGGCAATATGGTCAATATTTACACAAAGTAAAACCTTTTTATCAAGCATAATTTTAGTCTTAATGCGTAAAACTTAACCTTCTTGCACAATTAAACGAATTTGACCTTTGATACCAGCTCCAAAATTAACTGATGCTTCATAAAGTCCTAATTCATCAATTCCATGAATATGAGAAGGTATTGAAACTGATTTATGCTGAATATGTAATTTATCACGAGATAATTCATTGATTTTTTCAGCAATATCTCGGTTAGTAATACGACCGTATAATTTACCAGTTGGTCCAATTTGTGAGTAAATGGTAATTTCTTCTAAATTCTCTAAAGTTTGCTTATCTGACAAAGCATTATCTTTTTTCTGTTTTGATTCTTCTTGAAGCTTTTCACGGTGATTTTTTAGCCAAACCAAATTAGGTAAAGTTGCCAAAATTGCATGACCATTTGGTATTAAATAATTTCGTGCATAACCTTGCTTGACATTCACTAGCTCGCCGGCTTTGCCTAATGAATCGATGTCTTCTTTTAAGATAAGTTTAACTGGCATTTTATTAAAACAATTGAGTAACAATAATAATCTAATATTTAAGCACAAAAACCTTAATTTAGGGCAAAAGGCTTTTAAACTTAATAAAAATCTTAGTCTTAACTTATTTTTTCGGTTTTAATTTAGGCAAAATCACTAGGGCTAAAGCTGATTAAAACAAAGATTCTGGCTTAAGCAATTATTAAATTTTTTTTAGATAGTTATAGTTATTTTAGCTTAAAGTTTGGGTCAATTTAATATATCAAAAACAGAGACGGAGCAAAAATAAATCATCCATGTTAAA
This sequence comes from Candidatus Caenarcanales bacterium, assembly GCA_947489925.1. Lineage (GTDB taxonomy): Bacteria > Cyanobacteriota > Vampirovibrionia > Caenarcaniphilales > Caenarcanaceae > JAAFJH01. The sequence goes on along the minus strand of CANLFK010000077.1, from coordinate 4,145 downwards.
GAAAGAGCATGATAAAAGAGTTTTTCCTTCAGCTTCATCTGAGGCTCTAGCAGTACTGAAAGAAACCCTTAAACATATTAAAAACCAAAATGATTTATTAAAAAACTTTGACCAAAAAATGCTAATGATGGACAGTAAAGAAATAGCTAAAGCTTTAGTCAGTAGAATTAACTCAAAATCATCTTTGACTACAAAACAAGATTCTGAAAAAACTGATTAAACAAGATTTTTATATTTGCTGAAGTCTTATATAATTTAGAAAATTAGAAACCAATTGATTAATGTTAGATTTAAAGCTTATTCGCCAAAATCCAGAAGCAGTAAAAGTGGCTTTGGGCAAGCGAAAATTAGAATATATTAAAGCCATTGATGAATTAATTATAATTGATGAAAAAAAAAGAATTATTCAACAAAAAGCTGATGAATTGAAATCTGAGAGAAATAATTTAAGCAAATCAATTAAATCTAAAGATGAAGCTATTAATATACAAGCTCAAGTTAAAAGCATTAATGCCCAAATTCAAGTTTTAGACCAAGAACAAATAACTTTGAATGAAGCTTTAGAAGCTATTATTTTATATATGCCTAATTTGCCTTCTGCTGATACTCCTGATGGAAAAGATGAACGGGAAAATCAAGAAATTCATAGTTGGGGAAATAAACCAATACTTAATTCTCCAAAACCTCATTGGGAAATAGCTGAAGCTTTAGGCATTTTAGATTTTGAAAATACAACTAGGCTTTCTGGTTCACGATTTGGTTCTTTTATCGGACAAGGAGCTAAATTACAGAGAGCTTTAATTCAGTTTATGCTTGAAGAAGCCGCCAATGCCAATTATTTAGAATTATCGCCCCCAGCCATTATTCAAGGACAAATTTTGCGAGGAACTGGTCAATTGCCTAAGTTTGCCGAAGATCTTTATCATTTAGAAAATACTGATCAATATTTAATCCCAACCGCAGAAGTACCTTTAACTGGTTTTTACGCAAATGGACAAGCTTTAAAGGAAGCGGATTTACCCAAAAAATTATGTGCTTATACTCCTTGTTTTCGCAGTGAAGCTGGTGCGGCTGGCAGAGACACTCGGGGCTTAATTAGACAACATCAATTTGACAAAATTGAATTAGTGCATATTTGTAAACCTGAAGATAGCTTTTCAGAGCATGAGAAATTGGTTAGACAAGCTGAAAATATTTTAGAAAAATTAGAATTGCCTTATCGTAGAATTTTGCTTTGTGCTGGAGATATGGGCTTTTCGGCTAGTAAATGTTATGACTTGGAAGTTTGGTTTCCATCTCAAAATCAGTATCGTGAAATAAGTAGTTGTTCCAATTGTACTGATTTTCAGGCTCGCAGACTTAATCTTAAATTTAAAAGAGACCAGAAAAATGAATTAGTGCATACTTTGAATGGTTCAGGCTTGGCAGTAGGACGCACTTGGGCTGCAATTGTCGAAAATTATCAACTGGACAATAAGCTTGGCTTCAAAATACCTAAGGTTTTGCAAGATTATATGAAAATATCTGAGTTGAGCTAGCAAAAGTATATCCCTAAAAGCCTTATTAGCCTAAGAAACGAAGTATACACTAATAAGTTCACATTATTTATTTTACTTCCTTGTCTTGCTTTGTTTGAATTGAATGTAAAAAGAGAAAAGCTAAATAGCTCAAAACTTGATAAAAAATTAATTAATTTTAACAAAAAACAACTTAAACAAATAATATTAATCGCTTTATTTAAGTTTAACTTGACCTTTATTTAAGCCTAATTATCAAGGATTAACATTGAAATCAAGAACACTAAGATTAATAAAGTTTTTATGGCTGATTCAATTACTACTAAAAATCCTGCAACCCAAACAGCTACCGTTGCTAAAACAAATACGCCTGTTAAAGCTAAAAATCCTAAAGACATACTTTTCGAACAAATCAGTATTTCCGAAAATTACTTAAATGAGGGCTTAAGTAGTGAAGAAGATAATTTTAGTTTTGGTGGAACTATAGGAAGAAATCTCTTTTTAGGCCCTTTAGGTACAGTTTCAGCTTTCCAAGAAGTTTCCCAACATTATGATAAAAAAGGAAATTATAGGCAAGCTCTTAAAGAATTAGCAGAACTAAGGACTCAAATAGCCAAGGGTGAGATCTCTTTGGAAAATGCAAAAATAAAATTGCAAGAAATAGATCAGAAATTGATTCAGAAACAAGATACTATAAGACAGTATACGGTAGATGCGGCAAATGCCAAAGCAGTAGGTGCTGGAATAGTTGCTGTTGGAGCTGGTATAGGAGTGGCTGTTCTTGCTCCTCAGGTTGCGGCTGGCTTGCTTTTGGGTGTAGAAGTTACTGGAATTACTATAACTACAGCTGGAATAGTTGCTACTACTACGGCAGGTACACAAATAACTTTGACAGCGGCTCAAGCTACTAGTTTTCTAGCTCTCACTGGTGCAATTACTACTGGATATTCAGCTACTACTCAAGTTGTTACTGAAGGTGTAAATGGTAATTTAAATAAACCTGAAACATGGAAAGCTATAGCTGGACAAGCACTAATTGAGGGAACTGTGAATGTTGCATTTTTAGGACTTGAGCCTTTTGGGAAATTGATGAATCCTAAAATTATGAAGACTTTAGGGATAATGGGAGTTTCTCCAGATGTGGCAACAAAAGCAGCTCCTTTATTATCTGATTTAACATTTTTTACGGGAACAGGTATTACTTCGGGAACAGCTGAATATTATTTAACTTTAGCTTTAAATCCAAGCTTAACTGCGGAAGAAAAGCAAAAGTTAATGAATGAAAAAGGTGTTCAAATAATGGCATCAGCTTTGCTGGGAGTTGGTTTTAGAGCTGTATTGAGAAAAAATGGTAATTCTGCAAGAACTACTCTTACTGCATCACAGAAAGAACTTAAACCTGATGATGCTAATGAATTAAACAATCTAGTCATTCAAATTATTAAGAAAGCTGATTTAAATGATGATTCTCAAAAACCACTAATACAAGCTCTCAATGGCGTAAGAGATAAGCTTAAAAATAATAATAGTATAGCCTTAGATGATTTAACCTTCATAATTCAGCAATCAAACAAATACGGCTTGGAAAAAGAAGTAAATCAATTAATCCCAAAAATTGATCCGTCTTTAGCAAAACTAATTACAATTGCTCAAAAGCTTGAAAAAGGAACTATTACTGCAGATGATGTTATTGAATTAGAAAACTTGGCAAAAAATAATGGCGTTCCAAAATCACAAATAGAGGAAGTTAAGGCTTTAGTTCGAGATACAGAAAATTCCGCTTCAGGTTCAATTAAAGTACGACAAGCCCCAACAGCACCTTTACAAGCAGTAACGACATCAAAAACAACATCAGTTTTACCGAAAGCGACTACTACCCCAACTTCAGTAACTCCTTGGAATGCCCCAAAACCACCAATTGGTGCAAATAATATTGTACCTTTCAACGCACCAAAAGCACCCACTCATTTAGAAAGAATTTTAAACGACTTAACTCCACAACAGAAAAGTAAATTGGGTGAATTATCACCTGCTCAAATGGAAAGATTTAATGGAATTATACAAAGTAATATAAATAATCGAATTACTCTAGGTGAGGAAAATCCTGTCATCAAGCAAGAAGTAATAGATGGTGCTTTAAACATGGCAAAAAGTGGCAGTGAAGTACCTCTAAGTATGACAATGATGGCTGGCAGTGGACAAACTGATGATTTAATTAATGCTCTGAAAAAAATTGAAACACAAACACAAACTCCAGCTGATGAAGCTAAGACAAGATATGGTGCTACAACCTATACTCCCCAAAGTCTAGCTATTACTACAACTGAAGACTGGAAAGCAAATATCGAAGAAAGGATAATAAAATTGATAACAAATGGCAACAATTTTATTGTTTATCAAAACTGTGAGAAACCTGATCGGTGGATTGCAGGGGTAAAACAAGTATTAGATGCACTTGGATTAAACTTTGAAGTATATTCCTTTCCTTCATCAGAACCAAACAAAACAAGTATAATTCTCAAGCTTTTGTCTTCGCCATCTCAAGCACAAACGGGAACAACAAATAATATTAATGCTGAACTGCAAAAGCAACTTCAAAAAATTGAAACACAAACTCCAGCTGATGAA
>CANLFK010000076.1 GCA_947489925.1 Candidatus Caenarcanales bacterium | reverse complement strand
AAATCCTATAGAAAGAAAATGGAATCATCTTAAACAATTATTAAAAGGATACTATGATAATACAAAAAACTTTATTGATAATTTATGCCTACAGATTAATAATCTGACTACTTCTATTTAAGAATTGCTATAATAATCCAGATACTGTCAATGATACAATAAGTACAAATGAAGATATACCTTTAAATAATATAAGTGTACTTTCTAATGATTCAGATATTGATGGGAATAGCTTAATTATTGATTCAGTTACTCAGGCTTCTAATGGCACTGTTTCAATTAATCCAGATAATACTTTAAACTATATACCTAATGCTAATTATAATGGTTTAGATAGTTTTACTTATACAGTTTCAGACGGGCAAGGGGCTTTTAGTACTGCTACTGTGAATATAACTGTTAATGCCATAAATGACAATCCAAATGCTGTTAATGATACTTTTAATACAAATGAAGACACTGCTTTAAATAATATAAATGTACTTTCTAATGATTCAGATATTGACGGGAATGCGTTGATTATTGATTCAGTTACTCAGGCTTCTAATGGTATTGTTTCAATTAATCCAGATAATACTTTAAACTATATACCTAATGCTAATTATAATGGTTTAGATAGTTTCACTTATACAGTTTCAGACGGGCAAGGGGCTTTTAGTACTGCTACTGTGAATATAACTGTTAATCCAATTAATGATATTCCTATTGTTTCTTTAGATACTGTTTTTAATATTGATCCTAATATTGTAGGGAAAAATACAAATTGGACTGCTGTTGCAACTGGAAGTGATATCGATGGTAGTATTAGTAATTATCATTTCTGGATAGATCTTAATAATGATGGTGATTATAATGATACGCTAAATAATACTACTGTCGAAAATATACAAGTTTTAAATACAAATGCTAGCTTGTCTAATACTGACACTAAAGTTGCTGGATCTGGTACGGAAGATAGTGTGGTTTTAGATATTATAGGAACTTTATCAAACACTGATTTTGGTAGCTATGGTAGTCCTTACTATGATGATTATGAAATTATAATACCAATAGGTGCTTCTTTTGAAATAAGACAAGATGGAATAACCTTTAGCGATACCTACTTATTTTTAATTGACAAAGATACTAATCAATTAATTACTGAAAATGATGATTATAATGGTTATGATTCACAAATAAATTATACAAATAATACTGGTGCTGAAATAAATGCAATCATAAGAGCTTCTTCATATAGTGCAGGTGAAATTGGTGATTATACACTAAAAGCTACTTATTTAAATGCACCTGGCATTAGCTATATTGATGAGTCTGAAATTATAATCAAAGCTGGTGAAACTATAACTATAAATCAAGACAGTACTGATTTTGATACAAAATTATCTTTAATTGATAAAAGCAATAGTCAATTATTATCCAGTAATGATAATTATAATGGTAGTAATTCTCAAATCACTTATACCAATACAACTAATAGTGATATAGTGGCTACTATTCGGGCTGGATCTGCAATGGATTCCACAACTGGTAATTATACTTTAAAAGTATCTCAAACCGAAACTAAATCAACAATGGTTTCTGAAGATTTTGGTATTTCTGCTAATGGTACTCTTAATATTACTAATGATTTAAATCAACTAGGACTTTTAAATTATTCTGACTACAATATGAAAGTTATTGCAACCGATAATCTGGGTGCTGAATCAAATCCTGTTATTGCTATTTTTACTACTCCAGATGCACCAATAATTGCTGGAGATTTAAATGCCACGGTAAATGAAGATGGAAGATATATTTTAACTACTAATGATCTTTCCGTAATAGACTCAGATTCAACTTCATTTACTTATGCAACTTTTGCGGCTACCAATGTAACTTTACAAATATGGAATGGTAGTGAGTGGGTAAACGGAACAACTTTTACGCAAGCTCAATTAATGGCTGGTGAGGTTAGTTTTGTACAAGATGGTTCTGAAAATTCTACTGCCAGTTTTATTGTAAATGTTAATGATGGTGCTTTAACTAGTGCCAATAGTACTTTTAATATTAATACTAATCTATTAAATGAATTTGATTCTTCTGACTTTTTAGTTTCTACTACTAATACTAATAATCAATTAAGACCAGAAATAACAGGTTTAACTAATGGTGGTTTTGTAGCAACTTGGGCTGACAGGAGTAATGGAAATCATGATACAAGAGGAAGAGTATTTAATGCAGACGGTACACCAGTTAATGCTTCTGACTTTTCAGTTTCTACTTCTACTATAATTTACCAACATCAACCACAAATAACAAGTTTAAGCAATGGTGGCTTTGTTTCAACTTGGGAAGATTCTAGTAGTGGTAATTATAATATAAGAGGAAGAGTATTTAATGCAGATGGTACACCAGTTAATGCTTCTGACTTTTTAGTTTCTACTTCTAATACTAATGATCAATTAAGACCAAAAATAACCAGTCTAAGTAATGGTGGCTTTGTAGCAACTTGGGCAAGCAATAATACTGGTAATTATGATGTAAGAGGAAGGGTATTTAATGCAGACGGTACTGCAGTTAATGCTACTGATTTTTTAGTTTCTACTTCCAATACTAACACTCAATATTTTCCACAAATAACAAGTTTAAGTAATGGTGGCTTTGTAGCAACTTGGGAAAGCGATAACACTGGTAATAGTGATATAAGAGCAAGAGTATTTAATGCTAGTGGTACACCAGCGGCTAATGATTTTTTAGTTTCTACTTCTAATAGTGGTCATCAATATTCTGCCCAAATAACCACTTTAAGTAATGGTGGCTTTGCAGTAAGTTGGACTGATGGTAGCAGTGGTAATAATGATATAAGAGGAAGAGTATTTAATGCAGACGGTACACCAGTTAATGCTTCTGATTTTGTGGTCTCTACTTCTAATACTAATCATCAACATTCTTCACGAATAACAAGTTTAAGTAATGGTGGCTTTGCGGTAAGTTGGACTGATGGTGGTATGGGTGGTAATAATGATATAAGAGGAAGAGTATTTAATGCTAACGGTACACCTGTAAATCCTTCTGATTTTTTAGTTTCTACTACTAAGAATGGTAATGATGATGTATCTTCAGAAATAACAAGTTTAAGTAATGGTGGCTTTGCAGTAACTTGGCAAGATGGTATGTTTGGTTATGGTTATGATACAAGAGTAAGAGTATTTGATTCAACTGGTACAGCAGTAAATGCTTCTGATTTTTTAGCCCCTACTACTATCAATGATGATCAAGAAAATCCACAAATAACAAGTTTAAGTAATGGCGGTTTTGTCGTAACTTGGGAAGATTATAGCAATGGTACTGATTATGATATAAGAGCAAGAGTATTTGATAATGAAGGAAACGGTTTATACAATGGAACAACTGGTAACGATGTATTTGTCTCCAGCAATCTTAATGAAACAGTTACTGGACAAGCGGGGAATGACTTTTATGTCTTTAGAGGGGCTTTTGGCAATGACACAATTGATGATACTAGTGGCATTGAGAGGATTGACTTAATGGATTATGCTTCTGCTGATTATTTTACCCGTACTGAAGGTAGAACAACAGGTGATAATTTGGTAATTACCTTAGCTGGAGGAGGAACTATAACTATTGTTAATTATTTTGATGAAACTGGTACTGCGGCTGGTACTGGTTATATTGAGACTATTGATTTCTGGAATACACAAAATATAACAATTACAACTTTAATAAATAATGGTTGGATTTAGTTTAATAAAGATTTCCCCAGCATTTGGTCTGGTTTTTCAATATTCATTAATTTTAAAATAGTGGGAGCAATATCACATAAAGCACCATTTTCAAGTTTATGATTTTTATATTTTTCGCTAACCAAAATAAAAGGCACTAAATTTAAGCTATGAGCTGTTCTAACAGTTCCATTTGGATTAATCATTTGATCAGCATTTCCATGATCAGCCGTAATTAATAAATTAACTTTTTTCTCCAAGCATAATTCACTTAAGTCTTTTAAAGCCAAATCAATATATTCAATAGCTTTGACAGCGGCTTCAAAAATTCCAGAATGACCAACCATATCGGCATTAGCAAAATTAGCTACAATCAAATCAAAATTACCGCTCTCAATAGCTTTTATTAAAGCCTCAGTAATTCCTTTTAAGCTCATTTCTGGCCGAAGATCATATGTTGCCACTTTGGGTGAAGGTATTAAAATTCTTTCTTCTCCGTCAAATGGATTTTCAAGACCTTGATTGAAAAAGCTAGTTACATGTCTAAATTTTTCGGTTTCTGCAATACGCAGTTGTTTTAAGCCTTGTTTAGAGATAATTTCGCCCAAACTTAAGCTTTTATCCTGAACTGGAAAAGAAGATTCATCAAAAGCAACTGGCAAAACTGGATTAGCACCCGCTTCAGCACAATCTAATGAATTATCATAACTAGTCAGACAAACATAATTCACCTTTGGAAAAACATCTCTCTGAAAGCCCGTAAAATTATTTTGTGTTAAAACTGCACTTATTTCTTTAGCTCGGTCTGGTCTAAAATTAAAGAAAATTACTCCATCTTCGTCTTTGAGAGTGCTGTCTAAACCTTTAAAGCAAGTTGGTTGAATAAATTCATCACTATTTTCAGCGGGGCTATATAAACCAATTTGACGATTATAAGCTTCTTCGACCGCACTGATTGAATTATCACTAATAAGTCCAGATCCTTTAATTAATAAATCCCAATACTTTTTAATTCGATCCCAATTATTATCTCTATCCATTGCCCAATAACGACCACAAACAGAGCCAATTTTGCCATTATTGGATTGATTTAATTTATTTTGTAAATCTGTTAATAAATGAAGACAATTTTTTTGTGGATCATCTCTGCCGTCTAGGATTGGATGTACAAAAAAGTTTATATTTTCTTTTTCAGCCCAGTCAATTAAAGCATATAAATGTCCCAAATGACTATGTACATCTCCTTCGCTCAGTAAGCCAATTAAATGTAATTTTTTATTTTTAGCTTTAACCAAATTAAAAACGGTTTGCAATACTTGATTACTGAAAAAGCTTTTATTTTCAATGGATTCACTAATTAAAGTTAATTTTTGTTTGGAAATCCGCCCTGCACCAATATTTTCATGTCCAACTTCCGAATTACCCATAACTCCTGATGGCAGACCAACCGCTTTTCCGCTCGCTTCTAATTGGCTATTTGGATAATCTTTCAGCAATTGATTAAAAACTGGCGGGCTCACTTTAGCAATAGCACTTTGTTCTTCATTTGGGTTAATTCCCCATCCATCAAGAATTAATAAAATAGTTTTCTTATTTTGCTCAATCATTATTTATTATATTAATCAGATATTTGTTTAATTTTATACTCTCTTTTTAGTAAAGGGTATTTTACTTTTAAAAGCTGATTTTTATTTTTAGAAGTCTAAATTTAACATTAAGTCTGAGCCAATTAATTCAGAAGACTTTAGTTTAAAATTCTGTATATTATTACCAATATAAACTTCGGGCAAACCTAAACTTGAAGGTGCTAAGCGAGAATTAATAAAATAAATAATTTCTTGTACTAAGTTTTCTTCCAAAAAAGCGGTATTTAAATTACTACCAGCCTCCATTAAAACTGATAAAATGTTTTTTTTAGCCAAGGTTTTTAATAATTCATTCAGTTCTCCATTCCAATCAATAATTTCAGTATTTAAAAACTGTCTTTTATTTGTCTTTAAACTTTCAGGGCTGGTAAATAATAAAGTTAAAGCTTCTTCATTAAAAACTTTCAGCTCTGGTTCGCATCTTAAACGCCTATCCAAAATTATTTTTAGCGGATTTTTATAATTATGACCAAATCTGACATTTAATTGCGGATTATCAGCCAAAATAGTACCGCTTCCAGTCAGAATTGAATCATGTTCTGCCCTTAATTGATGTACTTTTTCTTGAACAGCTTTTCCTGTAATTTGTTTACCAGCCTTACCTAAATCAATTTTTCCATTTAAAGTGGCGGCTATTTTTAGCGTTAGCCAAGGTTTTTGATTTTCTAGCCAGTAAAAGAAAAATTTATTTAATTCAAGGCATTCTTTTTCCAAAACCCCAAAGACAACTTCCAAACCAGCTTCTTTTAAATCTTTAACTCCTTGTCCATTTACTTTTGTGTTTGGATCTAAACTCCCAATAATAACTTTTTTAATACCAGCTTCTTTTATAGCTGAAGTGCAAGGCGGAGTGCGTCCATAATGACAGCAAGGCTCAAGATTGACATATAAAATACCATTTTTAGCTAAAGATCCAGCTTTTTTTAAAGCGATAATTTCTGCATGCTCAGAACCAGCTTTTAAATGATAACCATCAGAAATAAATTCTCCATTCTCATTTAAAATAATTGCTCCGACCATTGGATTAGGTGAAGTCTGTCCTTTCGCTTTGATTGCGAGATTCAAGACTTTTTGCATATAATATTCGTACTGATGATTCATATAGGGTGAAAAGTTGCAAAAATTTCAGTTTCAGTTAAAGATTCTCCGTTTTTATTGCTTGAGCTACCCATACCAAAATCTTCTTTTTTTCGATAAACTAAGCCAGACTCTCCAAGTATAAAGATTTTTTGATAAGGATCATAATTCTTTTTAATTTGTTTAATTATTTCATTAGGCCAAATTTGTTCTGGACTAGTAGTTAAAATGATTTGATTATATTTTTTGGCTTTAATGCCTTTTAGCATTTTTTGATAAGCCTTCGATGAATAAATTAAAATATTTGGATCAACAAATAAACAGTCTTTTTCGGTTAGCAAAGCAGAAATATTTGGATCTTGAGAAATTATAATTTCAGGATTTTGTTTGAGAATAGCTTTTGTTTCTCTAATCCAGTTCTCGGTATTATGAATTAATTTGGGATAATTTTGAATAGTCTTAATGGCTTGCGGTGGTATTAAATGAATTAATAAACCCATTAAAATAGCAGCTAAGCTTAAAAAGCCAAATATTTGCTTAAATTCTTGCAATATAAATTGATTCAAAGACAATGCCAAAAGCCAACAAAAAGCTAAATTAGGAATTAGCCAAGCATAACTATAATCCAGCCTAAGCCCAGTAGACCACAAATTAATAATTAAACTAATAATTAAAAGAGTAAAAGCTGGGTGCTTGACATTGATTTGAAAGCTTTTTAACTCTTTGCCATTAAATAAAAATATTAAAATTAAACTCAAAATTGGCCAATTATAAATAATATTAAAATTATGAATAAATCTTTGTAAATCCCAGTCTAAGTAAGTATGAAAGCCAAAACTCAAACCCTGAAATAAATAATCAGCCAAAATCAATAACATAGTTGGTAAATATATTTTGATTAAACTTTGCCAATTATTAAAATTACTAAGCAAGCAAAAAGACGCAAAAGCAAAGCTCAAAAAGACAGACTTATGCGACAAAATATAAGCCAAAGCTAAGCAAACCGAAACCAAAATACTTTGCCACCAAGAAATATTTTTATCGGACTTAAACAAAAAATACAAAGCCCCAACCCCGAAAGCCAAACTCCAAAATTCAGATCTTAATTGTCCATAACAAGCCTGAGTAACTGGAAAAGCCAAAAATAAACCAATTATCCATAAAATAATAAAATTATTTACTTTTTCCCGTTTTAATAAAAAGCCAAAAATAGTTAAACAAAAAACTAAGCCAACTGAGCTAATTAAACGACCTTGTACTAAAACCGATAATTGCTTAAAACCCAAATTAAAATATAAACTTAAAACTTTTATAAAGAAAAAACTTTCGGTAAATTGATTAAATGAAAATAAGTCAATTCGCAGTTTTTGGTGATTGAGCAAGCTTTTTAAAGCCCATAAATTTTGACTTTCGGTTATAGATAAACTAAAAGGAATTTTTGAGCAATCAGTCCAAATACCAGAGTAAAACAGTAAAAGACTTAGAGACAGCAAAGAAGTACAAATATAAAAGATGTTTATATATTTTTTCACCAAATAAAACCCTAAATCAAATGAACTATTATAGTAGAAAAACCCAGATAAAACTAACGAATTACTAAAAACCTACTAGAACTGACTGACATATTAAACAGCTTTGTATTCAATTTTTTCTTCAGAGAGAGCTTTTTTAAAGGCTGGACGATTAATAATTTCTTTGAGCATTCTTTTTGTGTTGTCGCCTAACTGAACAGGCTTAGGTAAATAACCAATCCAATTTGCAATAACAGTTAATAAAATATCAGCCCCTGTAATTTGGTCCCCGCAAGTATATTTGGTTTTAGCAAGCTGTTGATCGACTTCCGCCCAAAGTTTATTAATTTGTTCAATACCAGCATTAATGGCTTCTTCTTTGGCATTTTCATCTTTAATAATGCGATTAATAAAAAACATTCTGGCATAAGCTGGATGCAAAGTGGCATTGGCAAACATTAACCATTCCAAAGATTGAGCCCTCTCAGGTTGAGATTTAGGAAGCATATTACTATTATGTTTATCTAGCAAATAATTAATAATAGCTCCGCCTTCACGCAATACTAAGTCTCCATCAACTAAAACTGGCACTTGACCTCGAGGATTAACTTTTAAAAATTCAGGGCTACGAGGCTCACCTTGAGGAACGCTAACATTTTCTAATTTTACTTCTTGTCCAAGTTCATTGATTAAAGCATGTATGGCTAATGAGCAAGCACCAGGCAAATAATAAAGTGTATACATTTTTCTATTTAAATTTCAGTTTTCAGTTTTGTGATTTTAAATTTACACCTAAAATAATTTCCTGTCTAAAAAATTTATTTGTCATTGTAATGTTCCAATAATGAAATTATTATTAAAAAAATTCTGGATTGTCCATTGTCTCAAGCAGAATATGAAAAAATATTAAATTCGTAAAATCAAAATCTTCCAAGACGAATATCCTCAAGACTTAACTGTTAAAAGAGAGCTTGTTTCTATTTTCTTCAAAACTGTCTTTGGAGCACTGAACCGCCTGACGCAAAGCCCGTGTTGCCTGCCCGCAAGTCATTAGTTTCTTTCAATCAAATCTTTTGTCCATAAAGTCAAATTTTCACTTGGTGAAATTACAAATTCTTGCCCTTTGTCAGCTGACTTAAAATAACCATTTTTAAAAGAGTTTTCTGTGTGATAGGATATTTTTAAATCTCTAAAAAAATCGGGCAATTCCCATTTGCCTTTTGTCATTCCATCTTTTGTCAAAACTAAATTTTTATTATAATTTAAAGTGTTAGCACCTGATAAAGTTTCATTAAAAGATAACCTGTCTTTCGCTACATAAATACAATTTGATTTTAGGTTTTCGTGCATTTTGTCACAATGAGGGTGCCCCATTGCATACTCTGGAAATTTGTCTCCATCAGAAAATATTTCTCCAATTTGCAGATAACCAAATATTATGTGTAAGTCAGGACTATTGATTTTATATCTTAATTTTCCGTTATAAATTTCGGTCTGTTTAAACCACCCAAAAAATAAAAAAATATCATTTACTTTCACATTCTGATTTCGTAAATGTCCTTGTGCTGCTGCCGCCTGTCCAAATATTGGTCTCCAATTTGGGTTTCGTTTTGCATAAACATCTTTTCTAAGGTCAGGGTCTAAATGTGCTTTAGTGTCGTTATTGATTTGTCTTGTTTTCCCATTTAATTCTTTTATTATGTCAGCATAGGTTTTATTATTGTAAGTAAGTTCGCTAAATTTTAAAATATCTTCTGCTTGAGGTATAGGCAAAGAAAGTAAAGTTCCATTTGGCAAAATTGGACTTGGTTGTCCGCCATATTGTGAGTCAAATCCTTTTCTACTTAAAATTACTTTCATAATCTAAAAAATCTATAAAGTTTTAGGGTGTCAATTTTGCTTTTTGCTAACTAGTGTTTATACGAATATAGAGTAGAATTATACGCTTTCGATATACAAATTTCAAAGCTTAAACCTTTAGCTTGATGTTTATAGCAGAACTTAAGCAATTAATAAATTTGATGAGTTCGCCAAGAGTTTTACCAATAAACATTAACGCTTTGTAATAATTTATCTAAATAATGTGAGTTCGACAGCTAAAAAACACAAAAAGCTTCTCAAGAATTCAAGTCTTAGCCCCCTAGGCTTACGCCATTCCCCGAAGGGGACACTCAATAAATCTGTTTGAAAATTTCTGTCTTCAAGGTCTAAATTCCCAACTCCA
>CANLFK010000075.1 GCA_947489925.1 Candidatus Caenarcanales bacterium | reverse complement strand
ATTTGCTCAAGTCTATTTCTTTGTTGTTCTTGTTCTCTTGATAAATGCTCAATTTCTCTTTTTTGAACAGCTTGTTCTGTTTTTAGTCCAGAGACAGCTTCTTTTATTTCTTTGAGGTCAATTTCTATTTTATCAAATCGTTTATCAATAACATTCCAAAAAGCCCAAAAAGAACTAACCAAAATAGCCGTAAAAGTTAAACCAATTGCCACGACTGCGATTGCTAATTGCCAAGCTTGTATAACTATTTGTATATTATTCATATTAATATTATACCTTGATATTTTTGCCTAAAAACCTCTTAGCTTAATTGACTTAATAACATCGATTAAAGCTACTCGCAAAGCGGCCTCTCTTAAAGAACAATTATGCTCAACCGAAGCGGTATAAGTCCGTTTATAAGCATCTACAATTAATTTTTCTAAGCGACCAATCACATCTTCATATGTCCAGTAAAGTTGTTGCAAGTTTTGTACCCATTCAAAATAAGAAACAATTACTCCACCAGGATTGGCTAAAATACCAGGTATAACATAAATTTTTCTTTCATTTAAAATACTATCTGCTTCGATTGTAACAGGAGCATTTGCCGCTTCAACAATAATTTTAGCATTAGTTTTCTGAGCAACTTCTGCATCGATTGAACCAGCCAAAGCCGCTGGAATTAAAACATCACAATCTTGCAAAAGCATTTCTTCATTACTCATCCATTCACAATTAGGGAAATCCTTAATCGTTCCGTGCTTAGACTGATAACTTAATAATTCTGGAATATTAAGCCCATTTTCATTATAAATAGCACCTTCTACCGTCGAAATACCAGTGATTTTAGCTCCAACCTCATAATACATAATGCGAGCCACGAAAGAGCCAACATTACCAAAACCTTGAATAATTACTCTTTGCTCAGCTGGATTGAGACCTAATTCTTTTAATAATTCACGAGTTACAATTACAACTCCACGACCAGTTGCTTCTTCTCGCCCTTGAGAACCGCCAATTTCAATTGGTTTACCAGTTACAACTGCTAACGAACAATTATTATGACTTTTTGCATATTCATCAAACATCCAAGCCATAACCTGTGCATTAGTGTTTACATCGGGTGCTGGTACATCATAATAAGGTCCAATATTATCACCCAAATGTTCGGTATATGCTCTGGTTAATCTTTCCAACTCGGTTAAAGATAATTTTTTTGGTTCACAAGCAATGCCACCTTTCGCTCCACCAAATGGAATTCTGACTAAAGCGGCTTTCCAAGTCATTAAAATTGCTAAGCCTCGAACTTCAGCTAAATTAACTTCATGATGATAGCGAATACCACCTTTAAATGGACCACCACGGGAATTATTATGCTGAACACGATAACCCCTAAAAACGGAAACTTTGCCATTATCAAGTCTAATTGGTATTTCAACAATGATTTCTCTTTTAGAATGAGTGATTATATTAAGCATTGAATCATCAAAACCAGGTATTTTCTTGGCAACAGCGTCCATAAAATTAGCAGTGGTTTCAGACGATAAACTTGTTTCGTCAAGATTTTTTTGGAAAATTCCAGGTGCAATGCTCATTTGAATTATTTGTTTTTATTATAGATTAAAATATTTTGTCAAATTAAGTTTGTTTTGCCAATAGAAATATTTTTTGTTTCATTGTATGCACTAAATAGTTTTTTAGTTTTTAATTGAGCTAAACCACTGATAGGTCTTGGAAGGCAAGAAATCGCAATGTCTTTTTGTAGATCCAATTAGCAAAGAATTTATTTTGATTTCACTGACTGAAAATATCCGTTTATTTAAAGCATTATAAGCCTTAAAAGCATTGAATATCTTAATAGTAAAATTTTTAAACAAGGTTTTCATTTTGTTTAATTAATATCGCCGTATTTTTCTTTCGCTAAACAAAACTCTTCTTCAGCAGAATTTCTTTCAAGATCAGATAAAATATGACTTAATAAAAGCCGATTTTGAAAATTAGTTGAACCTTTTTGAATTGCTTCCCGAAAATATTGAGCGGCCTGCATTAATTCGCCTTCTTTGAGCTTTTCTTTAGCCTTCATTTCAAGCAAAAGAACATGATTATTTTGAGACATGATATTAAATTTTTATTTTATTTTTAGGAAAATTTCATTCCCGTGAAATAATGTTTTTTAACCTTTCGTTCGATAAAAAATAATGAAAAAGTATTTGTTTTTAATTTCAGCTCTCTTTATATTTTCTAATGCTTCCTTTTCAGCTCCATTTAAGAAAGGTATTATTGTCTCAAAAAATGAATTGGCTAGTTTGGCTGGTGCAAAAGTATTAGAAAAAGGTGGAAATGCAATTGATGCCGCTATTGCAACTGGCTATAGTTTAGGCGTTATTGAACCGCAAGGATCTGGGATTGGTGGTGGCGGATTTGCTTTAGTTTATTTAGCTAAAAATCAACAATTCTTGGCTTTAGACTTTAGAGAAAGAGCTCCCGCTAAAATTAATCAGCAAAATTATGAATTTGTTAATGGGCCTTCGGCTGGCGGAATACCAGGACTAGTTAAAGGTTTTGAATATTTGCATAAAAATTATGGTATTTTGCCCCGCACTGAAATTATGCAAACTGCTATTGATTTAGCTGAAAATGGTTCACCAGTCAATAAAAGCTTAAAAAATGCCTTAATTAAAAGAGAATCAGTTTTAAAGAATTATGAAAGTAGCTCTGATATATTTTTGCCGATTGCCGGAACTATTAAACAAAAAGATTTAAGTGAAACTCTCAAATTAATTGCCAAAAAAGGTGGAGAAGACTTTTATACTGGAAGTTTAGCCGAAACTATTAGCCAAGAAATAGGCAAAGCAGGCGGTTTAATTAATAAAGAAGACCTGAAAAATTATCGTATTTACACCTTAAAACCAATTTGCAATACTTATCGAAAAAAATATCGTATTTGTTCTTTTCCGCCTCCTAGCTCGGGTGGAATTTGCATTTTAGAAACTTTAAATATTTTAGAAAATTTTGATTTAAGTAGTTTGCCTTATACTTCGGCTCAAAGGTCTCATTATATTATTGAAGCTTTAAAAGTTAGTTTTGCTGACAGAGCCAATAAATTAGGTGATCCTCGTTTTAATAAATTAAATTTGAGTGAATTAACTTCCAAAGAATATGCCAAAAAAATTGCTTCCAAAATAAAAAAATCAGATCAAGCTTTCAATTCACAACTCAATGTAAATACCGAAAAGGAAAAACCTGAAACAACTCACTGGAGCGTTGCAGACAAAGAAGGAAATATAGTTGTGATTACAGCTTCTCTGAATGGACCTCTGGGATCTGGCTTTGTAATACCCAAAACTGGCATTTTACTAAATGATACACTAGATGATTTTAGCTTACCAGCCTCATCTAATCAGTATGGTTTAATTGGCAATTCTTTAAATTATCCGATGCCGAATAAAACGCCTCTCAGTTCAATGTCGCCCACTATTGTTTTTGACTTGAAAACTAATAAACCAATTTTGGCTTTGGGTAGCCCGGGAGGACCACCTATAATTAGTGCTGTTTTAAATACTTTATTGGCTTATTTAGACCATAAAATGACAATTGAAGAAGCAGTTGCGGCTGGGCGAATTCATCATCAGTTTAGCCCAAATCATGTTTATGCCGAAAATTGGATTATAAACGAAAAAACAAAACAAGAATTGGAGAAGAGAGGACATATTTTTCCGACAGAAAACGAATCAGTTTGGAAAAGTTTTTATTGGACTGTTCAGGCAATTGAACTAAATTGGAAAGAAAAAAACTTACAAGGTGCTTCCGATAAAAGAGCTGAGACTGGCTTGGTTTATGAAAACGCAACTACTGAAATCAAATAATAACTCCAGAGTAAAGTCAATAATGCGAGAGGGTAAAATTTTATTGATTAGCTTTTTGCTTTTTAGTTAATATTACAAAAATATCTTCAAGGCTTGGTTCACTGCTTTTTATCGATAGATTTTCGCATTTTGTATTTTCAATAATTAAATTTTTTAAACTTTCTATACTCAAATTATTTGGCAAAGTAGCATGCAAATTTCTGCCAAAAATAGTAATGTCTTTTAAATAATCTAAAGAACGCAAATAAGCATAAATAGCCATTGAAGGCTCACCTTGAATACTTACTTGATATGAATTTAAATTACGCAATTCTGGAGAATCAATTAATTCTTTTATAGAACCAATAGCAATCATTTTACTTAAATAAATATAACCAATTCGATTACATCTTTCGGCTTCGTCCATGTAATGAGTAGTTACCAGCATTGTCATTCCATCTGTTGATAAATCAAATAATAAATCCCAAACTTCCCGCCTAGCTACTGGGTCAATTCCAGCTGTTGGTTCATCTAAAAATAAAACTGAAGGCTTATGTAAAAGCGAACAAGCCAAAGCTAATCTTTGTTTCCAGCCACCAGACAACTGATCAGCCTTGTTTTGCATATAAGGATTTAAACCAATTTGTCCACATAATTCAGCTTTTCGGTCTTTCAGCTTATGGTCTGGAACTCCATAAATTTGTCCGTAAAAGTTTAAATTTTGTTCAACGGTTAAATCTGGATACAAACCAAATTTTTGAGACATATAACCAATGGACTTCCTGATTAATTCAGCGTTTTCAGTAACATTAATCCCATTAATAAAACCTTGTCCTTTGGTTGGATTAATTAAACCGCATAACATTCTAATAACCGTTGATTTGCCTGAGCCATTGGGTCCTAAAAAACCGAAAATTTCCCCTCTCTTAATCGAAAAACTTACCTCATCAACAACTGTTTTAGAACCAAAAGATTTAGTTAATTTATCCGCTTCAATTGCAAATTTGGGCTTATTATTCATTTTTTTATTTTACTTTAATACGAGTAATTTTATAGTTATATTCTGCACTTCTAGGTTTTAACTCTCATTAATAAACTAAACTCATGTTTTTTCAAACGCTTAGGCTCAAAACTTTTATAATCAAGAACTATGAACTCTCTTATACTCGGTGATTGCCTCCAAGCCCTCAAAAACCAGCCTTCCGAAAGCATTAAATTTATTCTTAAACTCCTCTTCTGGCACTTCCACTAGAAAATAAAATAATCAATTTTTGTATTGTTTTTTCGTTTGAGCACTATTTATTTCAGCTTGTTTTTTTATATGAGAGGCATTTATTAAGCTGGCTTGGCTGATTTGATAAATAGTTTGAATTTCTTGAGCAATGTATAAAGTTGGATCTAGTTCTGGCTTTAATTTGGCTTTTACTTTTTCACGCAAGTCTTTTTTTATATTGTCTAATAATTCTGGCTCTGATAGCCATTGTTTTGTAATATTTACCCAATTTTCAACTATACAATTTTCCTGCAATAATTCAGGGCAAATATTTTCATCAGCAATAATATTTGGTAAACCAATTTTGTCTATTTTCCGCACCAGTAAGTAAAATGGCCAATATAAAGGATTTTCTCTATAGCCCAAAATTAAAGGAGTTTCACAACAAGCCGCTTCTAAAGTTACTGTTCCTGAAGTCAGCCAAGCAATATCTAAACCTTTGAGAATATAATGGTTATACTTAGAGTCTGAGACCTTGATTAAGTCTTCTTTGATTTTGTGTTTTTTTAAATACTCTTCGATTTTTTTTGGTTTAATGCTATTTGCACGGACTAATAAAAATTGAATTTCTGGATTGGTTTTATTTAATTCTTTGGCGGCTTCCAAAAAAACTGGCAACATATAATCAATTTCTCGGTTACGAGAGCCGGGGAAAATGCCAATTAAAGGTTTGTTTAAATCAAAACCCATAAAATCAAAAAACTTCTGCTTGTCAAAAATCTTCTCTACTTGCCCAATAATCCAAGCTGACGGATTACCAACATATTTAACCGAAGTACCAGCTTTTTTATGCAACTCTTCTTCAAAAGGTAAAATCGGAAATAAACGATCTACTAAATTGGGAATTTGCTTTAATCGTCCTTCATTCCAAGCCCAAACTTGTGGGGCAACATAATAAATGATTTTACAATTAGGCAAATGTTTTTTGATTGCTTTTGCTAAACGCAAATTTAAACCGGGATAATCAATAAAAAGAGCAATTTGCGGCTTTCGGTCAATTAATTCCTGTATTAATCTTTTTTCTAATTGGATAAAAAATAGTAAATTCTTGATTATATCAGCTATTCCAATAATACCCAAATTTGTTGAATCCTGAATAATTTCAAGACCAGCCTCTTTTAGTTGAGCCCCGCCCATTCCCCAAGCTTTTAAATTTATATTAGAATCTGAAGCATTTAATAATTCTTTGAGAGCTAAAATAATTTCTGCCCCATGCGAATCGCCAGATGCCTCACCAGCACAAATGAATAAATTAAGTTCAGAGAATAAAGAATTTGACATTAGAAAAAGAAATAATAAAAGTCTGAAAAAATTACTTTAAGAGTAACAGCTTCTAAAGCACTTTCAAATCAAATAATACTTAAAAAAATAAAAATTGTAAATATAATTGCAAAATTGAAAATTTAATATGTTAAGATAAAACCATTCAAGTTAATACGCTATATAAATTAATTAAAACTTCATGATAAGCACTAACCTCGTCTCCCGGTTCTTGGCAATTTGCATTTTAGGATTAATTGTATTTTTTGCTGGACGGTTTTTTTGGCAGCAATCTCAAAACGCTCAATTTACAGACCAAGCAGTTAATCTATCCGTTAATGATGTTATTTTAAGCCTAAAACAAGACGAAGAAAATAATAGTTTCACTCCCAATAAAGAAATTGATGATTTGGCTCAGAGAGCAATTGATGAACAATTATTAGATGATAATTTATTAAACGAATTAAAAGAAAAGAATTTTAACCAAGATTTATTTAATGATTTTGCTATTAATTTAAGTGCTTACAGAGCCGCTTTAGAAAGTAATTTTGAATTAAACTTATTTCCAGATGAGAATGCTAAAAATAATGAAGAAAATACAAAAAAAGAATTGAATACTCAAAGCAGTTTAAATTTAGCTCCAGTTCCGCTTGAAAATCCAGTTGAGCCTGAAAATAGTGATATTAATAAAATTAAGCAAGAAGAACCTTCCAATAAAAATTATAAAAGAGCAATTCCACCCGGAGATATTTCTCAAACATTACCAATTACTCATTCCACCAAGCTTGAAAGACACTTTACCAGCGTAAATAATTATTATAATCAAAAGCCAGATTTTCGATCAGTTGAGATTTGGAATGGAATAATGCCAGAAAATCAAAATTATGAACCTGAATATATAAGCCAAGCTGAAACTAAAACACAAAATATTAATGCTCATGCTTATAATACTTCCGAAATATTACCCGCAGAAGGTCAAAATAATAGGACTTATAGCCAAGTAACCGAAGGAGGAAGTTCACCAGCTAGCTATACAATTGCGACCGTTCAAGGACCAATTAAAGATATTGTTTATGAATTAAATTCAGTAGCTGTTTCACAAGATGGCAGTGAAGCTAGAGTTTTATGGAAAGTAAAAAATAATAGTCCTTATGCGATTAAATTAGATGGTGCTTTAAAACAGGTTATGAGTGCTGAGAGAACCAAAATTATTGATTTCTTTACCCAAAAATCCTTTCCTGTAAAATGGAATAGACAAATACCAGCGGCAAATTGTTTATTGGCAACTCAAATTCCAGCATATGGTCGTATTGATTGTAGTGCTTTATTAGGACCAGTCTTAGAAAGAAATTCTGTAATTGAAAGTAATGTTGTTTTAGTAAAATTACCGGGTGCAAAATATTTAACTAGAGTTAATTTAAATGTTTAGCTTATTTATTGTTTATTAATTTTGCACAATTGCTTTAAGTGAAAAATCGCGTATAAATTTGCTATCATCAAGTTTTATTTATTCAAGTTCTTCACAATTCCAGCCATGAGTAATAATCCTAATATCAATATTTTTTTAGATCCCAACTACAAATCTTCTTTTACCGCTTTAAATGAATCTTTTGAGGATTTAAGCCAAACTGATAATTCTTTAGAACCAAATAGTCGTAATAATTTACAAAATATTGTTATTTTAGATTTTGGCTCACAATATTCAGAATTAATTGCTCGTCGTGTCCGTGAGCTTAAAGTTTATTCGGAAGTTTTACCGCATAATATTTCGGTTGAAAAACTCAGGCTTTTATGTCCTCAAGGAATTATTTTATCTGGAGGGCCAGCAAGTGTTTATGAAAAAGGATCTCCAGACATTGATCCAGAGATATTTGAGCTTGGTATACCAATTTTAGGTATTTGTTATGGTATGCAAATTGCGGTTTTAACTATGGGTGGAAAAGTAGCTCCTATTCATTTAGGTGGTGGCGAATACGGAAAAGCCAAATTATTTTTAGACTCAACTGACGGTATTTTTAGCGGATTAGAAAGCTCTTTGATGACTTGGATGAGCCACGGAGATTCGGTTTTAACTTTACCAGATGGCTTTCAAATTATTGCTCATACTGCTAGAACACCGATTGCGGCAATTGCAAATGAAGAGAAGAAAATTTATGGCGTACAGTTTCACCCAGAGGTTGTACATAGTGAAAAAGGCATGGAAATACTGGCTAATTTTGTTTATCGAATTGCCAATTGTAAAGCAGAATGGACAACGGGACAATTTTTAAATAGCTCAATTAATGAAGTTAAAGAAACTGTTGGTGAAGGAAAGGTTTTATTAGCTTTGTCTGGCGGTGTGGACAGCTCGGCTTTGGCATTTTTATTAAATAAAGCAATTGGTAAACAATTAAGTTGTATGTTTATTGACCAAGGATTTATGCGTTTAAATGAGCCAGAAAAATTATTACAAGTCTTTCGTGAGCAGTTTAAAATACCAGTTATTTATGTTAATGCTAAAGAAAGGTTTTTGAATAAAGTAAAAGGAATTACTGATCCAGAGCATAAAAGAAAATTGATTGGTGAGGAATTCATTCGAGTTTTTGAAGAAGAATCAAATAAACTTGGTCCAATTGCATTTTTGGCACAGGGAACTTTATATCCAGATATTATTGAATCAGCTGGTGCAAGCTATGATAGGCAAAAACCAGGCGAAAAAATTGCTGTCAAAATAAAGTCTCATCATAATGTTGGTGGTTTGCCTGAAAATATGAAATTTAAGCTTTTAGAGCCTTTTCGCAAATTATTTAAAGATGAAGTCCGTCGAGTTGCCCGTGAATTAGGAGTACCGACTCGCATTACCAAAAGACATCCTTTTCCAGGACCTGGTTTAGCAATTAGAATTATCGGAGAAATTACGGAAGAGAGGCTAAATATTTTGCGTATGGCTGATTATATTGCCCGTGAAGAAATTGAAGAAGCTGGTCTTTATGATAGTGTTTGGCAGATTTTTGCGGTTTTATTGGCTGATATTAAATCAGTTGGTGTTATGGGTGATAAAAGAACATATGCTTCACCCATTGTCATCAGAGCAATTAAAAGTGAAGATGGAATGACAGCAGACTGGGCACATTTGCCATATGAAGTTCTGGAAAAAATTTCAACTCGTATTATTAATGAAGTGGCTGGTATAAACCGAGTTGTTTATGATATTACCTCTAAGCCACCCGGCACAATTGAATGGGAATAGACAAAAATAAAGTTAAGAGATATTTAAGGAAAGGTTTATGTTTGATAAAAAAGGGGGGATCTTTTAGGTTTTTAAAATTTGTGCAATAAAATATTTATTAATTAATTTAATTCGGAGGAGTTAAAAATGTTAATAGCAAGAAAATTATTCGACAACTTCCTAGATGCAACAGATGCAAAAAAGAAAGAATATGTTTATGAATTAGCCGCCATAGATTTAGACGAAGCAACCGCTTTAATGGCTAATTTATATGAAGCTGTTTTTGGAGATTATCCAACTGGCTTAGTAGCAACTTTTATGGAACAACATCTAAAAGATAAAGTTTTTCAAAGAATGGTAAAAGCAAATCAGTTTGCGGCTGCTTAAAATCTTTATCGATAAAAATATAGCAATCCCAATTTAGGAAAAAAGAATTTAGTTTATAATTGCCAATTTCCTTGAATCTGGGATTGTTATACAAGTTTTTCAAATAGTTTTTCACGGATATAAGTAATATCACCAGCACCTAAAATTAAAATTAAATCATTGGGCTTGGCTGCTTCAATTAAGGGTTCAATTAAATTTTCGGCTTTGCCCAATATATGAGTTTTATTATTATGTTTTATTTGTTTAAATAAGTTTTCGGTATTAATTCCGTCAATTGGTTTGCCCCGTGCGACATATAAATCCGCTAAAAATAATTGGTCAGCTTCTTCAAAACAAG
>CANLFK010000074.1 GCA_947489925.1 Candidatus Caenarcanales bacterium | reverse complement strand
GATTGAAGAAAAAGATAAGATAATTAATAAAATAATATTTAGAGGAATTAATTAATGCTTCTCAAGTCATCAAAAACCAATTTACAAAATAAATTAAATTTACTTTTACTTAGTCTTTTAGCTTTTAATTTTAGTTTAAGCTCTCTTGCAAATCAAAACACCAAAACTGAACCTAAAAAAGAAGTTAAAAAAATTATCAAAAATGAAGTTATTGGTTGTTCAAATAGTATTTCTCTAAAAGAATTAGTCTCAGAACCAGAGAAATGGTTAAATAAAGAAATTTGCATTGACGGAGTATTTAGCTCTTTTTCGGCTTTAGCTTTAGACTATCCACCCGCCATGAGAGAACGGAGAAAATATGTTTCATTGACTTTATTTAGATCAAATACACAAATTCCACTAGGAGAATTAAAATTAGCAATGTCTTTGGATACTGCCCAGCACCATGAAGCTTTAACTAAAATTGCCGAAAATGACTTAGTGAAAATTAAAGGTAAAGTTTTTAGTGTCGCTTTGGGTGAACCTTGGATGGATATAAATCAAATTCAAATTGTTAAAAAAAGTGATAATAAAGATTCAATTAATGAAATTTTTTCTGAATCTGAATAAACCGAATAATCAAAATTATACTTCTTTGAATTTTCAGTAAGGTCTGGTCTAACAGCCAGTCAAGAAAGAAATATTAATTTTGTTGAAACAAATCAAAGTGGCAGATTTTTTGAGATTTCACAGGGAACTGTAGGATCGAAAAGCTAAATTATGCGGACAAATTGGCTTAAATCCTTGTATGCAAAACAAGGCTGATCAATATAGCACAAATCCACACTTTCGGAAGGCTGCTTCATGAGGGCTTGGAGGCAGTCGCCAAGGATAAGAGAGTTCATTTTATTTTTAATTTTTCTCCATTTCATCAATGATTAATTGAATTTGTAACTTTAAAATTGGCAATTCTTTTTGAATAATATTTGAAATTATTTCCCAATTAACATAAAAATATTGATGAACTACAAAATTTCTCAAGCCAATAATTTCTCTCCATGAAACTTCAGGGTATTTTTCTTTCAACTCTTTTGATAAGTTATTTGTAGCTTCTCCTATTATTTGCAATAGATGTAGTAAACCATATTGTGCCAATTCATCAGTTTCTATAATTTCCTGTGTATAATACTGTTGAATTTTTTTTATTGCTTCTGAAATATCCAAAAGCCTCTCAAAATCACTCCTCATAAAGGTATTGCCTCTCGTAAAACTTTTTCTCTAATTCGTTCTTTTAGCCCATTAATTGTAACAATATCAACTTTTACTCCCAAAAAATTCTCTAATTCATTAATTAGACCAATTGGAAACCATGCCCCTAAGTTTTCCCCTAAATCAACTAATAAGTCCAGATCGCTATTTTCATCAGCTTCTTTTCTTGCCACAGAACCAAAAACTCTAACATTGCAAGCTCCATGTTTAGAAGTAATCTCTAAAATCTTTTCTCTTTGTTCTTTTAACCAATAATCAAACAATTTATTTGATAATTCCAACTTATGAGTCTGAGTAGAAAATTGTTCAAAAAATTTTTGTTGATTAGTAATTTGATTTTCTAACATAAATTAAAGAAATAAATTTAATTTAGTCTAAAATAGCACAAATCTAGACTTTCGGAACTTAGGTTTTTAAGGGCTTTCAGACAATCACCAAGGATAAGAGAGTTCATTTATTATTTTTTTAAGTTTTTGGGTTTGTAGTAGTAGAGGAAAGATTTATCGTCCATTTATTAAAGATTTATCGTCCATTTATTATGGTTTTTAAATGTTTTTTGTAGATTTAGTTAAGTTTTTGAAAAAACATGAGGTTTAGTTTATTAATGAGAGTTAAAACCTAGAAGTGCAGAATATAACTATAAAATTACTCGTATTAAAGTAAAATAAAAAAGATGAATAATAAGCCAGAATTTGCAATTGAAGCAGATAAATTTAATGCTTTCCAGATGCTGCCAAACTAATTAATAAAACATTTATATCAGCACTTCTGACACCATCAATTTTAGAGGCTTGCCCAATAGTTTGCGGTTTTATGCGAGTAAGCTTTTCCCTTGCTTCTGATGAAATATGATTTAATTTTTGATAATCAAAAGAATCGGGAATTTGTTTATTATCTAAAGTATTTAATTTCTCAACTTGGCTATCTTGGCGAGTAATATAACCAGCATATTTAATTTCAGTCTCAATTTCAAATTCTAATAAATCTTCGGGTAAATTTGGCTCTAGCTTTTTAATCAAATCAAAATTAGAACTTGGTCTACTCCAAATTTCAGCTAAGGTTAAAGCTTGATCTTTTTTTAAAATACTTTGCCCAGCTTCTTCTAGTAAATGATTTGTCTTTTCATTAGCTTTAATTCTTTTACTTTTCAAAAATTCCATACCACTATCAAATTTATTTAGCTTTTCTTCAAAGCATTTCCATCTATAATCATCAACTAAACCAATTTCTCTTCCAATCGGGGTCAAACGCCTGTCTGCATTATCTTGCCTTAAATGTAATCTATGCTCAGAGCGAGAAGTCATCATACGATAAGGTTCAGTAATTTCTTTAATCACCAAATCATCAAGCAAAGTTCCAATATAACTTTCAGACCGTTTCAAAATTAAAGCCTCTTTGCCTTGCACGCATTTTGCCGCATTAATTCCAGCCATAAAACCTTGTGAAGCCGCTTCTTCATAACCACTAGTGCCAAGTAATTGTCCAGCCGCAAATAAACCTTTTATAAGTTTAGATTCCAGACTATGTTTAAACTGTATTGGTCTTAAAAAATCATATTCCACCGCATAGGCTGGTCTAATAATTTCCGCTCTCTCAAGCCCTGGTAATGAATTAACAATTTGCCATTGAATATTTATCGGCAAACTAGTCGAACAACCCTGTAAATAAATTTCATTAGTATTTTTGCCTTCTGGCTCTAAAAAAAATAAATGAGATTCTTTATCAGCAAAACGAACTACTTTATCTTCAATAGACGGACAATAACGGGGACCAATTCCTTCAATTAAACCAGAATACATCGGAGATTCAAATAAATTGTCTTTGATAATCTGATGAGTTAAAGAAGTCGAACGGGTTGCATAACAAGAAATCTGCTTACGGACTGGGCGATTTGGTAAAAAAGAGAAAAAACTTAATTTATTATCAGCTGGATATTCTTCCAAAATATCAAAATTAATAGTTCTTTTGTCAATTCGAGCGGGTGTTCCAGTTTTTAGTCTACCTAATTCAAAACCATATTGCTTTAAACTAGCTGTCAAACCAATAGCGGCTGGTTCACTTGCTCTACCCGCTGAATGAGATTGTTTACCCGTAAAAACCTTGCCTTGCAAAAAAGTTCCGCTAGTAATAATGACAGACTTAGCTTTAATCTCTTCACCCAAAGCAGTTTTCACGCCAATCACTTCATCTTTTATAACCATGATTTCGGTGATCATAGCTTGGTAAAAACTTAAATTTGGCAGGCTTTGTAAATAATTCCTGACCCACTCTGAATACTCATGTTTGTCTGATTGAGCTCTAAGCGAATGAACTGCTGGTCCACGAGAAAGATTTAAAGTTTTAAGCTGCAAATAAGTAGCATCAGCCGCCAAACCCATTATTCCGCCTAAAGCATCAATTTCTTTGACTAAGTGAGATTTAGCTGGCCCACCAATAGCAGGATTACAAGGCATCCAAGCGATCGAATCTAAATTTAAACCGACTAAAAGTGTTTTGCAACCCAAATTAGCAGAAGCTGCTGCAGCCTCAGAACCTGCATGACCACAACCAATTACAATTACATCGTAAGAGGGACGCATATTTTTAATTTTAATTTATTTTTTAGCTTTGTCGAAAAGTTCTTTTTTCTTTTTTTGCTTTTCTTGTTCTTCTTTTTTTTGTTGCTCTTTCTTTTCTTTTTGTTCTTGAGCTAATTTGTATCTTCTTTCAAATCTTTCAACTCGTCCTTCACTATCTAAAATCTTTTTTGTTCCAGTGAAAAATGGATGGCAATTATTGCAAACATTGACAGTTATGGTTTCTTTGATGGAAAGAGTTTCAAATTCGTTTCCACAGCCAGTGCAAGTAACTTTGGTGAGTTTGAGGTTTGGGTGAATATTAGTTTTCATAATAATTTCAAAACAAAATAATAATAAGAAATTCTAGCATAAAGTTTTTACAGAAAAATTGTAAAATTATTTAATTACCAAAGAAAAAAACTCAAATTGTCTAACTTATACTCGCTCAAAGCCCAATTACCAGCAGTTTTTATTTCTAAAAGTCAAATTGAAAGTCGAGTTAATACATTAGCTGAAGAAATTAAAGACTTTTATTTAAGCCAAGATGATTTTGACAATGAAAGTATTATTGTAATTGGTGTTTTAAAGGGAGCTTTTATTTTTACAGCTGATTTAATTCGGGCTTTAAAATTACCAACTCAGCTTGAATTTGTACGAATTGCCAGCTACGGAGACAGCACTAAATCGGACGGAATTTTAAATATACCAGACTTAGTTTTACCAAATAATATTATTAATAAACATATTTTAATCGTTGAAGACATTGTTGATACGGGCAAAACAGCTGGTTTTTTAAAGCAATATATTCAAGATCAATTTAATCCAAAATCATTAAAATTAGCTAGTTTACTCAGCAAGCCTTCCCGCCGAGAAGTTGAAATTGAGCCAGATTTTTATGGTTTTGAAATTGAAGATAAATTTGTGATTGGCTATGGACTGGACTTTGGCGAAAGATATAGAGAGCTTGATTATTTGGGTATTTTGAATGAGAGTTAAAATTTGTGGTTTAACTGATTTAGATTCGGCTTTAACTTGTATTAATGAAGGAGTGCATGCTTTAGGTTTTATTTTTGTGCCAAGCAGCCCAAGATATTTGACCTTAGAAAAAGCACTCTCTTTAATTAATAAACTTCCGCCTTTGGTTGAGAGAGTTGGCGTTTTTGCTGATCAAGAAATAGCTGAAATCATTAATATTTGTAAAAATTGTCATTTGTCGGCTATCCAAATTCATGGCAAAACCGAAGATAAACTTTATTTGGAGTCTTTAAAAAAACAAATTAATTTGCCGATTATTCGGGCTTTTAGGCTAAATAAAGAAACAAATACAAATATTATTTTAAAAAGTATTAGTGAAAGCCAAGATTTATTAAATGGTTTATTAATTGATAGTTCTGGTTCTGGAAGCGTAATTTGCTTAGATGATTTTAAAACTATTAAACAAAATACAAAATTGCCACTTATTTTAGCGGGAGCTTTGAATGTAGATAATTTGGAAAATATTATTTATAAATTAAAAGAAATGCAAGCTTTACCTTGTGCAATTGATTTATGTAGCAGTTTGGAGTCTGAGCGAGGCAAAAAAGATATTCAAAAAATTAAATCGTTTATGCAGAAATTTGAAGAACTAAAGAGACTTTAAAAATAAGTTAAAATAATTGGAAAAATGAAAAATATTTTAATTGTAATTCCCGCTCGTTATGGCTCAAAAAGATTGCCCGCTAAACCATTAATTAAAATTGCTGGCAAAGAAATGTTAAAAAGAGTTTGGGAAATTGCTTTACTCGCCGTGCAAAAGCATGAAAATTATAATATTCAAGTCATTGTGGCTACTGATGACAACAGGATTGGTGATTTCTGCCAACAAAATAAAATTAATTATTTAATGACTTCGGTTAATTGCAATTCTGGGACAGAAAGAACCATAGAAGTGATTAGCCAATTAGAAATTAAGCCAGATTTTATTATTAATTTGCAAGGTGATAATCCGCTTTGTCCGCCTTGGTTTGTCGAGGAAATGATTAAAGAATTTTATAAAAACCCACAAATTGAAATGATAAGCCCTTTTGTAAATTTAACTTGGCTTGAGCTAGACGAATTGAGGAAAGTAAAAGATAAAACACCATTTTCTGGCACAACAGTAATTTTAAATGAGAGTAATGAAGCAATTTGGTTTTCAAAACAGATTTTGCCAGCTATCAGAAATGAAAATAAATTAAGAACAGAAAGTCATTTATCACCAGTTTTACGACATATTGGACTATATGGTTATAGCCATGAAGCTTTGAATAAAATATCAAAATTGTCTAAAAGTAAATATGAAGACTTGGAAGGTCTGGAGCAATTATCAATTTTAATGGCTGGAATTAAGATTAAAATGATTTTGGTTGATTATAAAGGTCGAGAAGGAATGTCTGGTATTGATGAGCAAAGTGATATTGAAATTGCCGAAAGAATTTTAAATGAATTTGAAGAATTTAAGTGAAAAATTTGAATTAATATAAAATAAAAGCTTCTATAAAAAATGCTCTCTCAAAGCCAGATTTCACGAAAGAATTTTCTGTAAATCATTAATCATTTCTTCTAATTTGCTAATTCGTGAAGCTTTAAAACCTAAAAGATAATTTTCATTTAAATAATTATTTTCTTTTAAAAAGTCTAAAGCTTCTTTCTTTTCATTGAAATAATGAGCTTTTTGGTCTAAGTTTTTGGCTAAATTATAATTTCCTTTGCCAATTAAAATTATATGGTCAAGATTTTTTAGTAAGTCAGCTTGCATTGAAATCAAAAGCTCTTCTCCAGAACTGCCTAATTCAGCAATTTCTCCTAATATCAAAACTTTTTGTTTATTTTTGCCCAAATAATTTAAAGACTTAGCCAAAGCCACGACTGAATCAGGACTAGCATTATAAGTTTCATCTATAATTTGTACACCACTTTTTAGCTCAATCAAAGCTCCACGACCGCTACTGGGTTTATATTCAGCTAAACCTTTTTGAATTTCAGTATAATTTAAATTCAACTCCAAAGCTATTTCAATGACTAAGCAAGCATTATAAATGGTCGTCAGATTGGAAGAAGCCAATGAAAATTGATAATTATGATAAGTAAAATATAAAAAATTATTCTTAAATTCAATATTTTGTACTTTCGAAAAATCAAAATACTTAATGTTTATTTTTTTATTATTATTTTCCAAATTTGTCCATTTTTCTAGTAAATCTTCATTAGCTGGAATAAAAGCCAAACTATCAGCAGGAGCAAATCTAAAAATTTCGGATTTGGCTTGAGCTATTTTTTCACGGCTACCCAAAATTCCAATATGAGAATTACCAATATTAGTAATAGCTGTATAATCTGGTTCTATAATTTCAACTAATTCTTGTATTTGATTTAAGCCTCTCATTCCGCATTCTGCAATAAATATTTGAGTATTTTCATTTATATTTAAAATGTTTTTCGGTACTCCAATTTCATTATTTTCATTTGATAAACTACATTGAGTTTTATATTTTTGCTTTAAAACTAAATATAATATTTCTTTAGTAGTTGTCTTTCCATTACTACCAGTAATAGCTATAAATTTAGTTTTATTTTTTAAATGTTTGCGATAATAATTGGCTATTTCTTGATAAGTTTTTAAGGTATTTTGTACTTGAATAATACTTAAATTATTGGTGTTTTTTAAGGTTTGAATATCAAAGTTATCATTAATAATTAAACCTTTAATACCATTATCAATAGCCATTTGGCAGAAATCATGTCCATCAAAATTTGCCCCTTTTAAAGCTATAAACCAACTATTTTTTATAATATTTCGGCTATCTGTACAAAACTGAAAACTAGGCAAATTAGCTTCATTAATACGATTAGACTTACAATTACTAATAAAATTAAAGAAATTATTATACATTTTGAATTTTTAAAACATTGTTTATGCTAATTTTATGCTAAGTGCGAATAAAAAAATAATTACTTATGAAAAGTATATTTGAAAAAATCATTGATCATGAATTAAGTGCCGAAATAATTTATGAAGACGGCTTGTCAATAGTCATTAAAGATATTAATCCAATTTCACCTAAGCATTTTTTGGTAATACCCAAGAAAAAATATAAAAATATAGAGTCTATTTCCAGTAACGATATACATATTTTCTCACATTTATTTTCTATTATTCAAAAAGTAGTTGCCCAAGAAGACTTAGATGAAAATGGTTATCGAGTCGTAATTAATAATGGTGAATATGGTGGTCAGACTATTGATCATTTGCATATTCATATTATTGGTGGTCGCATTTTGCGTTGGCCTCCAGGCTAAAACTGGTACTAAAAGACTATGAATTTGAGAAATAAATTAGGCATTTTATCAGCTAAATTAGTTTTTAGGCTTTTATCAAAACAGTCTACTAGTGCTCCTGGCTTGGTAGCCCTTAAAATAGCACCCAAATTATTATCTGATGTTTTAAGCTCTTTTTCGCAAGCTCCGATTTTAATTACTGGTACTAATGGTAAATCTACTAGTACTGGCTTTTTGGCTCATATTTTCAAATTAGCAGACAAGAAATTCAGCTATAATTCTTCGGGAGCAAATTTACAATCTGGGCTTTTGACAGCCATTTTAAAAGAAAAAAGCTTAAATAATTTAGAACAAGCTCTACTAGAAGTTGATGAGGCTGTTTTATCTTCTATAACAAAATCGAGGAAAGCCAAGCTAATTCTGGTTAATAATTTTTTTCGAGACCAGCTAGACCGCTTTGGAGAAATGGATAAAACTATTAGCTTAGTACAAAAAGGCTTAAACTTTGAATCAAATGGTGTTTTAATTGCTAATGCTGATGACCCAAATGTTTGTAAATTAAAAGCTGATAAAATTATTTACTTTGGCTTAAGCTCACAAATTTGGGCTGGCGAAAATAATCCTGAAATTCATGCCGCAGAATTAGGACATTGCCCAATTTGTTCATCAGATTTGACTTATAAAGCTCAATGGCTTGGTCAATTCGGAGATTTTTATTGCCAAAATTGTCATTATCAAAAACCCAAAGCCGATATTATTATTAGCAAATTAAACTTGCAAGTTGAGTTCTCAGAGGTGGAAGTTGAATTTACAAATACAAATCAAAAATTAAATCTGAAAATTCCTTTAGCTGGTTTATTTAATGTTTATAATGCTTTGGGAGCTGTTGCGAGTGCTTACACTTTAGGTTTTTCATTTGAGCAAATTAAAATTGGTATTGAAAATTATAAACCTTTATTTGGTCGTTCTCAGACAGTAAATTATCGCAATAAAAAACTAAAAATATTTTTAATCAAAAACCCAATTGGAGCTACTGAAGTATTGCGTTTAATAAATTTAGATGCAAAAGCCAAGATTTTGATTTTAATTAATGATAATTATGCTGATAGTCGAGATACTTGCTGGCTCTGGGATTCGCACTTTGAATATTTAAAAGATAAAAACCCAATTTATATTTCTGGTTCAAGAGCTTCAGATATGGCTATTCGCCTGACTTTTGCTGGCTTAGATAAAATTCATTATTTCCGTGAAATTAAAACAGCTTTAAATGCTTTTTGTGATGAAAATAATGACCAAGAAAATAATTTATATATTTTGCCAACTTATACCGCTTTGCTTGAATTAACTAAATTATTAAAACTCGAAAAAAAGTAAATCTCAAATTAACTCAATAAATTTTACTTTCTAACTTTTTTAGTATAATAGACATTCTTTATTACAGCTCTAATAGCAATTAAACAATAAATCTAAATTATGCAGACAAATACTTTTTACGATTTGATACAAAAATTTTTAAAAAAGAAAAATACTTTCAAGCTTTGTATATTTGTTTTTATAATTTCATTTATATCAAGAATTTATGATTTATTTTCACCTTACAAAAGAACCATTTTAGATGCAGGTTCAACCAATTTTTGGCATATTGCGGGGCAAAACCACTTAAATATTAAATACTGGACATTTTTATTTTCTCCAGTTCTTAATACTGGTATTAATTTAGAGCCTTCAGTTTATTTTAATCATCCGTCATTAACTTCTTTTTATTTGAGTATATTTTATTTTTTGTTTGGTTCTAGTGTTATTGTTACCAAAATAGCCGCTTTAATTGCTTGGTATGGAATTAGTTATTTAATATATAAACTAGCCAGTCATTATTCGGTAAAACTGGGATATTATGCTTTAATTGCATCGTTTCTTCTACCTTTTATAAATATTTTCTCTAATTCAATTGATTGTATAGGTGGTCCTTTAATTGTTTTATTTAGTCTTCTTTTTTATTATGGGCTTGAAAAAAAGAAAAGCAATAGTTTTATTATATTTAGCATGATTTTAGCCGCTTTTAGTGAGTGGAGTTTTATACCTTTATTAATTGCTTGTCTTTGTATTCCAAAGTATAAAGAATATAGAAAACTACTTTTTTTGACGGGTATTATAATTTATTTGTTTTTAGTAAGTTTATATATTTATCATTCTAAAAGTTTTGATTTAATTTCAGTTATTTATTCTCATACAAGAGGGCATATTTCATTTGAAGTATCATTATTTCGTTTATTAAGCAGAATTTTAATAAGCTATATTATTACTTATTTCACTCCGTTTATTTTTATTGGATATTATTTTGTCTTTAAAAAAAATAAAA